>NZ_JBQLZM010000135.1:0-67415 GCF_052168275.1 Parasphingopyxis sp.
GCGATCCAGCGCGAACTCGGCAGCGATGACGGGGAAGAGGGCGACGAGCTCGCCGAACTCGCCAAGAAGATCAAGGAAACCAAACTTTCCAAGGAAGCGCGGACCAAGGCGCAGGCCGAGCTGAAGAAATTGAAGGCGATGGCGCCGATGTCGGCCGAGGCCACGGTCGTCCGCAACTATCTGGATACCCTGCTCGGCTTGCCCTGGGGCAAGAAGGCGAAGCTGAAAAAGGATATCGGCGAGGCGCAGAAGGTTCTCGACGAGGACCATTATGCGCTGGAGAAGGTCAAGGACCGGATCGTCGAATATCTGGCCGTGCAGGCGCGGACCAACAAGCTCAAGGGCCCGATCCTGTGCCTCGTCGGCCCGCCCGGCGTCGGCAAGACGTCGCTCGGCAAATCGATCGCCCGCGCCACTGGCCGCGATTTCGTGCGCCAGTCACTGGGCGGCGTGCGCGACGAGGCGGAGATCCGGGGACACCGGCGCACCTATATCGGTTCGCTGCCCGGCAAGATCGCCACCAACCTCAAAAAGGCCGGTACGTCCAACCCGCTGTTCCTGCTCGACGAGATCGACAAGCTCGGACAGGATTTCCGCGGCGACCCGGCCTCGGCGCTGCTCGAGGTGCTCGATCCCGAGCAGAACGACAAGTTCCAGGATCACTATCTCGAGATCGACCTCGACCTGTCCGACGTGATGTTCGTGACGACCGCAAACTCGCTGAACCTGCCGCAGCCGCTGCTCGACCGGATGGAGATCATCCGGCTCGCCGGCTACACCGAGGACGAGAAGGTCGAGATCGCCAAGCGTCACCTCCTGCCCAAGCAGATCGAGGCGCACGGTCTCAAGGAGGGCGAATTCGCGCTCGAGGACGGCGGCCTGCGCTCGATGATCCGGCACTATACCCGCGAAGCGGGGGTCCGGACGCTCGAACGGGAGATCGCGAAGCTCGCCCGCAAGGCGCTGCGCGAAATCCTCGAAGGCAAGGCCGAATCGGTGACGATCACCCCGGACAATCTGTCCGATTATCTGGGCGTGACGAAATACCGGTTCGGGGTCAGCGAGGAAGAGGACCAGGTCGGAGCGGTGACCGGGCTGGCCTGGACCGAAGTCGGCGGCGAGCTGCTGACGATCGAAGCGGTCACCGTGCCCGGCAAGGGACAGATCAAGACGACCGGCAAGCTCGGCGAGGTGATGCAGGAATCGATCCAGGCGGCGATGAGCTTCGTCAAGGCGCGGGCGCCGAGCTACGGCATCAAGCCGAGCGTATTCGGCAAGAAGGACATCCATGTCCATCTGCCCGAAGGCGCGGTGCCGAAAGACGGGCCGTCCGCCGGCATCGGGATGGTCACCGCGATGATCTCCACCTTGACGGGCATCCCCGTCAATCGCGAGATCGCGATGACCGGAGAGGTTACTCTCCGGGGCCGGGTGTTGCCGATCGGCGGCCTGAAGGAGAAGCTGCTTGCGGCGCTGCGCGGCGGCATCAAGACGGTCCTGATTCCCGAGGAGAACGAAAAGGACCTGGCCGAGATACCGGCCAATATCCGGGAGGGTCTCGAGATCGTTCCCGTCGGTCATGTCGATGAGGTGCTGGCGCTCGCATTGACCGGGGCGGTGGCGCCGATCGAGTGGAGCGATGCCGACGAGATCGCAACCGACCCGAGTCCCCAGATCACCACCGGCGTATCGGGCGACGGAGAGCCCACTGTCCGTCACTGAAACGCAACAAATTAACCCTCATAATCCGGAAAGCTCGGAATTTTGGCGTTTTTGTTCGTCTTAGGGCTTTACAGCCATGGGTGAATTGGACTTAGATAGCGCCGTCGGCAACGCCGTGAGTCCAAATTTCTACGAAATACAAACACAAGGGGTGCGGAGAGCATGAACAAACAAGAACTGATTTCCTCTGTCGCGGATGCGTCCGGTCTGAGCAAGGCAGACGCCGGCAAGGCCTGTGAAGCCGTGTTTGACACGATCACCAGCGCGCTGAGCAATGGCGGCGAAGTCCGCCTGGTCGGTTTCGGAACCTTCTCGACGACGGAACGCAAGGCATCGACGGGCCGCAATCCGCGCACCGGCGAGCCGATGCAGATTCCGGCTTCGACGCAGCCGAAATTCAAGGCCGGCAAGGGCCTGAAAGACGCGGTCAACTAGGCCGTTTCCCGGCCGTCAGGCCGGGTAGGGCGAGCGGCCGAGCCTTACCGGGCCGCGGAAAAATAGGCGGGTGCTATGACGGTGCCCGCCATTTTTCTTTTGGACTGCCTCTCGGGGCAGCGACACAGACTGGAGCGGGCGCGTAGCTCAGCGGGAGAGCACTGCCTTCACACGGCAGGGGTCGCTGGTTCAATCCCAGCCGCGCCCACCAGTTTCGGCCATTGCGCCGCGATAAATCGGGCAAGAATCTGCTCGTAATTTAATTACAAACCATTGACGATCGGCGGCTGCGAGCCCTATGTGCGCGGCTGGCTGTAACGCCAGTCATGGCGACCGTAGTTCAATTGGTTAGAATGCCGGCTTGTGATGCCGGAGGTTGCGGGTTCAAGTCCCGTCGGTCGCCCCATTTTTGCCGGGTACGGATCGTCCGATCGCCGGCTGTTCAGGAATTTGCAATGTCCGCGACCTGGGATCTTCCCGACTTTGACGACCATGAAGCCGTGCATCTCTTCCGGGATGTCGAGAGCGGCCTCAGTGCGATCATCGCGGTACACTCGACCCATCTGGGGCCGGCCGCCGGCGGCGTCCGCTTCTGGCACTATGCCGATTCGACGCGAGCGATCACCGACGCGCTTCGCCTGTCGCGCGGCATGAGCTTCAAGAATGCGATGGCCGGATTGCCGATGGGCGGCGGCAAGGCCGTTATCCTGGCCGATGAACAGCGGACGAAGACACCCAGGATGCTGCGCGCGTTCGGCCGGGCCATCGACAGCCTCGGCGGCCGCTATGTCACAGCCGAAGATGTCGGCATGACCGATGACGACATGGTCGTGATCGGCAGCCAGACCGATCATGTTTCGGGACTGCCGGTGGAGAGCGGCGCGGCCGGCGGCGATCCCGGCCCCTATACCGCGCTCGGCGTTTTCCTCGGCGTGAAGGCGGCGGCGAAACGCGCACTCGGAACCGACAGCGTGAAGGGTGTCCATGTCGCGATCCAGGGAATCGGAAGCGTCGGCGGCGGGCTCGCGAAACTGCTTGCCGCCGAAGGTGCCCGGCTGACTCTCGCCGACGTCGATGCGGAGCGCGCGCAGGCGCTTGCCGGGGAATATGGCGGCGAAGCCGTCGCGCCGGACGCGATTCTCGCCGTCGAAGCCGATATCCTCAGCCCCTGCGCACTCGGCGCCATCCTCGACGAACGCAGCATCGCCGCGCTGCGCTGCTCGGCGGTGGCCGGCGGCGCGAACAACCAGCTGGCGACGCCCGCCGACGGCCAGCGCATTCACGACCGCGGCATCCTCTTCGCGCCGGATTATGTGATCAACGCCGGCGGCATCATCAATGTCGGCCTCGAATATCTGGGGCAGGGCGATCAGCGCGAAGTCGAGGCGCGAATCGCGAAGATTCCGGAGCGGCTCGAGCAGGTCTGGCAGGAAAGCGAAGAGACCGGCGATCCCGCGGCCGATGTCGCCGACCGGATCGCCCGCCGCCTGATCGGCCGCGGCTAAACGATAACCGGCCGCTGCGGCCGCGACCGCCTCCGTTCGCGATACAGCGTGTACAGGCCGCTGGCGATGATGATCGCGGCGCCGGTCCAGGTCGCGGCCGACGGAACGTCGGACCAGATCAGCCAGCCCAGCGCGACGGCCCAGAGCAGCTGCGTGTAATCGAACGGCGCGACGACGACGACGGGCGCAACCCGCAACGATGCCGTCAGCAGCAGCTGCGCCGCGCCGCCCAATATGGCGATCGCGATCATGATCGCCCAGCCCGTCCAGTCGTGACCGGCGGCGAAGAAGGGGACGACGAACCCGGTGCCAACCGCCGATATCAGCGTGAACCAGAACACGGTGGTGATCGCGCGCTCCGTCCTGCTGATCTGGCGGATCGTGATGATCACGCAGGCGACGCCGAACGCCGATACCAGGGCGACGACGAGGCCGTCGAGCGGCAGGGCGAGATTCTGCGGCTGCATGATGACGAGCACGCCGACGAACCCCATCGCGACCGCGCTCCAGCGATGCCAGCCCACGGTCTCGAGCAGGAAGATCGCCGACAGGAGAGTCGCGAAAATCGGTGCGGCGAAGCTGATCGCGGTCGCTTCGGCGAGCGGCAGCAGGGTGATCGCCCAATAGCCGAAGCCCATCGCGACGAAGCCGATCAGCGCCCGCCAGAGATGGGCGAGCGGCCGTTTCGTCTTGACGACCTGCAAACCGCCCGGCCGGAGCGCGATCCACAGCAACAGCGGCGGCAGCGCGAAGGCGAATCGCCAGAAGATCATTTCGATCGGGTGCAGGCCGTGGTCGGATCCGATCTTCACCATCGCCGCCATGAACGCGAAAATGGTGGCCGCCGATACGCGCAACACGATGCCGGCGACGGGCCGTTGTTCGGGCGGCGAGAGATCGGTCAAGGGCGGCGTGTGCCTCCGGGCGAAGGAATGTCGTCGGACGAAACGGATTTGCCGTCCTCTTATGCTTTTCCCCGGGCGGATGCTACGCTAAGAGACGCTGCCCATGCACGTTTTCGCAAATCCGACCCGATTTCTGTCGATCGCCCGGCCGCTGACCCCCTGGTTGTTCTGGGGCGGCCTGCTGACGACCGGCATCGCCTTCGCGATGGGCCTCTTCTTTTCGCCGCCCGATTATCTGCAGGGCGAGCTCGTCCGCATCATGTACGTCCATGTGCCGACCGCCTGGCTGGGTATGGCAGGCTGGACCGGCATCCTCCTCGCCAGCATCATGCAGCTCGTCTGGCGGCATCCGCTGGCCGGGATAGCGGCGCGCGCGATCGCCGCGCCCGGCGCGCTTTTCACCGCGCTCTGCCTGCTGACCGGATCGATCTGGGGCCGACCCGCCTGGGGAACCTGGTGGATCTGGGACGGGCGGCTGACCTCGATGCTGGTGCTGCTGTTCCTCTATTTCGGGTTCATGGCGCTCGCCGCCGCCAGCGACGAACGGGCCAGCATCGGCCGGGTCGCGGCGATATTCGGCGTGATCGGCGCGATCAACCTGCCCATCATCCACTATTCGGTCACCTGGTGGAACTCGCTGCATCAACCGCAGAGCCTCACGTTGAGCGGCTCGGCGATCGATAGCGCCATGCTATGGCCGCTGGGGATTGCGGTTCTGGGCTTCTCGATGCTCTTTGGCGCGATCACGTTGTTCCGGATGCGCGCGATCATCGCCGATATCCGGATCGAGGCGCGGTTGCGCCGTCTGGCACAAGGATAACGGGATGGAGCCGTGGCCGTTCATCATCGCCGCCTATGCGTGCACGATCGCGGGAACCGCTTTATTGGCGGTGTGGAGCTTCGCGCGCATGCGGGCGACGGAAAACCGTGCGGCAGCGCTGCGCGAGGGTGACGGGCGATGAAAGCGAAACATCAGCGGCTGACGCTCGCGATCATCGCCATCGTGGCGGTGATCGGCGCTGGATTCCTCGCGCTGTTCGGCCTGCGCGACAATGCCGCGCTGTTTCGAACCCCGGCCGAGATCGCCGCCGAACCGGTACCCGTGGGCCAGGCGTTCCGGCTCGGCGGGATGGTCGCGCAGGGGTCGATCGAGGAACTGCCGGACGGGGTGTCGATCCGCTTCCTCGTGCAGGATGCCGAAGCGCAGGTGCCCGTCGTCTATGCCGGGATTACACCGGACCTGTTCGCCGAGAATTCGGGCGTCGTGGCCGAAGGCGCGCTCGACGCCAACGGCGTATTCGTGGCCGACCATATCCTGGCGAAGCATGACGAGAATTACATGCCGCCCGAACTGGCGGACGTGGAACTGGTCGGAGACCCGCGCCGGTGATCGCCGAGGCCGGTCTCGCCGCCCTGTGGCTCGCCGCCGCCCTGTGCGGCCTCCAGCTCGTGTTCGGCGTGATGGCGCTGCGATCCGATAGCAGTGGGGCGGTCAGCGCGATCCGGCCGGTCGCCATCGTCCAGGGGCTGCTGACCATGTTCTCCTTCGCGATGCTGGTCTGGCTGTTCATGCGCACGGACCTGTCGGTCGAGCTGGTCGCGGCGAACAGCCATTCGGCCAAGCCGTGGCTGTACAAATTTTCGGGAACCTGGGGCAATCACGAGGGATCGATGCTGCTCTGGGTCGCGATTCTCGCCCTGTCGGGATCGCTGGTCGCGATGTTCGAAAGCCGGCTCAAGGAAAGAACGCTGACCGCGACGCTGGCGGCGCAGGCCGCCATCGGCCTCGGCTTCTACGCCTTCCTGATCTTCGCCTCGAATCCCTTTGCGCGCCTCAGCCCGGCCGCGCCCGAGGGCAGGGGCCTCAACCCCTTGCTGCAGGATCCCGGTCTCGCCTTCCATCCGCCGACACTGTACGTCGGCTATGTCGGTCTTTCGATCGCCTTTTCCTTTGCCGTGGGTGCGCTGCTGACGCGCGATGTCGGGCCGACTTTCGCGCGCGCGATGCGGCCATGGGTGCTGGCTTCCTGGATATTCCTCACGATCGGGATCGCGGCGGGCAGCTACTGGGCCTATTACGAACTGGGCTGGGGCGGCTGGTGGTTCTGGGATCCGGTGGAGAACGCCTCGCTGATGCCGTGGCTCGCCGCGACCGCATTGCTGCACTCGGTCACCGTGCTGGCGACGCGCGACGCGCTGCGCGCCTGGACGATCATGCTCGCGGTCGTGGCCTTCTCGATGTCGATGCTCGGCACCTTCCTCGTCCGGTCCGGCGTGCTGACCAGCGTCCACGCCTTTGCCGTCGACCCGCAGCGCGGGACGTTCATCCTCGGCCTGCTGATCCTCTATATAGGCGGCGCTCTCGCGCTCTATGCCATGCGCGTCGGCACGGTACGGGAAGGCGCGCAGTTCGAGTTCATGAGCCGGGAGGGCGCGTTGGTCGCGAACAACCTCCTGCTCACGGCGATCCTCGGCATCGTCCTGATCGGGACGCTCTATCCGCTCGGCGTGGAAGCGGTGACCGGCGAGCAGCTTTCCGTCGGCCCGCCCTATTTCAACGCGACGGCCGGTCCACTGGCTTTGCTCTTGGTCGCCGCGATGGCGGTCGGGCCGCTGCTGCGCTGGCGGCGCGACCGCTGGCGCAACGTGATGGGCCGTATTTCGCTGCCGGTGCTGATCGCCGCGCTGGCGTTGATGGCGCTCGTCCTGCTGACCTCGCCCATCGGAATCCTGCCGATGCTCGGCCTGATCCTCGCGGCCGGCGTGGCGGCGGCGAGCATTGCGCCGCTCTGGAAGCGCAATCTGCGCCGGACGCCGCTATTCATCTACGGCATGGTCGTGGCTCATCTCGGTATCGCCGTCTCCATGGCCGGCATGGCCTTCGAAAGCGCGTTCAGCGAAGAGGTTCTGGTGGCCGCGACGCCGGGAGAGACCCATGAGGTCGGACCCTATTCGGTGACCTTTGACGGGACGCGGCCGGTCGCCGGGCCGAACTGGACGGCGGTCGAGGGCGGCCTGACCGTCCAGCGCGGCGATGGCGAAGCGTTCGTCCTGGCGCCGCAGTCCCGCATGTTCTCCTCGCCCCAGACCGAGACCAACGAGGCCGCTATCCGGACGGCGTGGAACGGGCAGTTGTACACCGTCATCGGCAGCAGCGACGGAGCGGGGCGCTCCCAGTTGCGCCTCTGGTGGAAACCGTTCGTGACCCTGATCTGGCTCGGGGCGCTCCTGATCGCGCTCGGCGGCCTGCTCTCGCTCATCGGCCGCGTCCGGCGCGAGCGACGGACCATGGAACGCGAGGCCTGGGCATGAGTACCGATCCCGCCATCGAAAAGCAGACGGCTGCCATGAAGCGCTTCATCCTCTGGGTGCCGCTCGTCATCGCCGCGATCTTTTTCGGCTTTTTCGGCTACGCCCTCTATTTCGGGAACAGCTCGCCCCAGCAGCGGGCGATCGAATCGCAGCTGATCGGCCAACCGATGCCGGAATTCGCGCTCGAGCCGTCGCTGCCCGGCCGTCCGGGGCTCAGCAGCGCAGACCTCGCCACCGGCGAACCGCGGCTGCTGAATTTCTTCGCGAGCTGGTGCGTGCCTTGCATCGCCGAAGCGCCCCAGCTGATGCAGCTACGCGACGCGGGCGTTGCCATCGATGCCGTTGCGGTGCGGGACCGTCCCGAGGATGTCTATGCGTTTCTCCAGCGATGGGGCGATCCCTATGAGCGGATCGGCGCCGATACGCAGAGCGAGGCGCAGCTTGCCCTGGGATCATCCGGCGTGCCGGAAACCTTCGTCGTCGACGGCGATGGCGTGATCGTGCACCAGCATATCGGCGATATCCGCCCCGAGCATGTACCCGAGATACTCGCCGCGCTGGAGAATGCGCGATGAGCCGCTGGCTCGCGATACTGCTGCTGGCCGTCGGGCTGAGCGGTCCCGTCCATGCGCAATCGCGAATGCCGGAAGCCGAATGGGCCAATCGCCAGCTTCCGGACGAGACCCAGGAAGCCGAAGCCAAGGAGTTGATGGAATCGCTGCGCTGTCTGGTATGTCAGGGCCAGTCGATCGCCGACAGCGACGCCGACATGGCGCAGGACATGCGCGCGCTCGTCCGCCGCCGCATCGCCGCGGGCGAGGAACCCGAGGAGATCCGGAACTGGCTGGTCGACCGCTATGGCCGCTGGATCACCTACGACCCCCCGATCGACAGCGTGACATGGCCGCTCTGGCTGCTGCCGATCGCGCTGCTCGGCGCGGGAATCTGGCTTGCGCGCGGTCGGTTCCGCCTGCCCGGCAAGGACAGCTGATGGGCTGGTTCGCGGCGGTCGGCCTGATCGCGCTCATCCTGTTCTGGCTCTGGCGGCTCGCCGAGTTTCGGGGGCGGCGGCTCGAATGGCTGGGAGCGGCGCTGCTGATCGGCCTGGCCGGCTATGCGTGGCAGGGAAGTCCCGTCCTCGACGGGCGGCCGACCGAAAACCGTCTGGAACGGCCGCCCGAAGGCAGCACCGACATCAACGAGGCGTTTCTCGACAATCGCAACGCCTCGTCCGAACGCTGGATCGAGTTCGCCGAAGCGCTGAACCGGGTCGGCAATCACATGAACGCCGCCCACGCGATCCAGAACGGGATCGATAACGATCCCGGCAATCCCGATCTCTGGGTGGCACTCGGCAACGCGCTGCTGCTCCATGGGGAAGGGCAGATGAACCCGGCCGCGCAGCTCGCCTTCGAGCGGGCCGCGCAGCTCGCGCCCGAGCATCCCGGCCCGCCCTTCTTCCTCGGCCTCGCGCTGGCCCAGGCGGGCCGGCTCGACGATGCGGAGGCGACCTGGCGGGCGCTGCTCGAACGCACGCCCGAGGACGCGCCCTATCGCGCGGATCTGGAAAGCCGGTTGGCAAGCATCGCCCGGGCGCAGGGACGGCCGGCCGAAATGCCAGCCGCACCCGCGCCCGAGGACGAATCAGGCGCCTAGTTGAACGGCAGGTCGAGCGCCTCGGCGACCGCTTCGTAGCGGATCTTGCCGTCCGAAACGTTGAGACCGGCCGCGAGATGCGGATTGTCCGCCATCGCCTTGTCCGGCCCCTTGTTCGCAAGCTGGATCACATAGGGCAGCGTCGCGTTGTTCAGCGCGAAGGTCGAGGTCCGCGCGACCGCGCCGGGCATGTTGGCGACGCAATAATGGATGACGCCCTCTTCCACATAGACCGGATGTTCGTGCGTCGTCGGCCGCGAGGTTTCGAAACAGCCGCCTTGGTCGATCGCGATATCGACCACGACCGAACCGCGCTTCATCGTCTTCAGCATGTCGCGGGTGATCAGTTTCGGCGCCGCACCGCCGGGGACCAGCACCGCGCCGACGACCAGATGCGCCGATCTGACCGCGGCCTCGATCGCCGCCTTGGAGGCGTAGGCCGTCTTGATCGTGTTGCCGAAATGGGTGTCGAGTTCGGCGAGCCGGTCGTTGCTGATATCGTAGATCGTCACGTCGGCGCGCAGGCCGACCGCCATCTGCGCCGCGTTGAGCCCGGCGACGCCGCCGCCGATGATCACGACCTTGGCCGGCGCCACGCCCGGCACGCCGCCGAGTAGGATGCCGCGGCCGCCTTGCTCTTTTTCGAGATAATGCGCCCCGGCCTGGATCGACATCCGGCCCGCCACTTCGCTCATCGGCTTGAGCAGCGGCAAGGAGCGGTTGGGCGAGGTCACCGTCTCATAGGCGATGCAGGTCGCCCCCGAGGCCATCAGCCCCTCGGTCTGGGGCTTGTCGGCGGCGAGATGGAGATAGGTGAAGAGGATGTGGCGCGATTCGAGCATCGCGACTTCCTGCGCCTGCGGTTCCTTGACCTTCACGATCATGTCCGAACCGGCGAACACCTCCGCCGCAGTGTCGACGATCGTCGCGCCGACCGCGCGATAATCGTCATCGTCGAAGTCGATGCCGCAACCGGCCTTGGTTTCGACGGTCACCTCGTGACCGGCCTGGACGACATCGAAAACCGAGTCCGGGGTGAGTCCGACCCGATATTCGTGATTCTTGATTTCCTTGGGGATTCCGACGCGCATCGACGCCTCCTGAGATTGCTGATCGCCGGCCTATAGCGACCCGCGTTAAGCTTGTCCTCCCATTGCGAACGGGCGAATCTCGTGATAGTGCGCGCGCTTTGCCGCACCCGGGCCAGACTGCCCGGCCAGCGAGGCTTACCCGGCATTCACAAGGGGCCGTGTCCGTAAAAAATGGGCGATTCGAAAACTGCTCACCCTGTCTCCGGTCCGCCGACGCGCGACCAGGCGGTCATCAAGCTCGCGCTCGGTGCGATCGGCATCGTGTTCGGCGATATCGGAACGAGTCCGCTTTATGCGTTTCGCGAGGCGTTTACCGGCCATCACCCGCTCGCGCTCGATGCGCTGCATCTGTACGGCGTATTGAGCCTGATCTTCTGGGCCATGATGCTCGTCGTCACGATCAAATATGTGGCGATCATCATGCGCGCGGACAATCGCGGGGAGGGGGGAAGCCTCGCGCTGCTGGCGCTGATGGGCGGCCGCAACTCCGGCAAGAAATGGAGCGCCGGGATCGTCATGCTCGGCGTGCTCGCCACCGCGCTGTTCTTCGGCGACTCGATGATCACCCCGGCGGTATCGGTGCTCGGCGCCGTCGAAGGGCTTGCCGTGGTCAATCCGTCGCTGAGCGGCTGGATCATACCGATCGCTGTCTTCATCCTTATCTTCCTGTTCCTTATCCAGCGGTCGGGAACCGCGCGGGTCGGCGCGTTTTTCGGGCCGATCATGCTGCTCTACTTCCTGACGATTTCGGTTCTCGGCATTCTCAGCATTGCGCAAAACCCCGAAATCCTCTGGGCCTTCAGCCCGCACTACGCGGTGCAATTCTTCATGATGGAACCGCTCAAGGCGTTTCTGGCGCTCGGCGCCGTCGTGCTCGCCGTGACCGGCGCCGAAGCGCTCTATGCGGACATGGGCCATTTCGGCCGCAAGCCGATCGGCGTCTCCTGGCTCGTCTTCGTCCTTCCGGCGCTGATGCTCAACTATATGGGGCAGGGCGCGCTGGCCCTGCGCGAGGGCGAGGCGATCATGGCCAACCCATTCTTCATGCTGGCGCCGGGCTGGTTCCAGCTGCCATTGCTGATCATCGCCACGCTAGCGGCGATCATCGCCTGCCAGGCGGTGATTTCGGGCGCCTTCTCGGTGACGCAGCAGGCCATCCAGCTCGGCTTCATGCCGCGCCTCAGGATCAACCACACCAATGCCAAGACGATCGGCCAGATCTACATCCCGGTCGTCAACTGGGCGCTGATGATCATGGTCGTGCTGCTCGTGCTGACGTTCGGCAACGTATCGAACCTGACCGCCGCCTATGGCATCGCCGTGACCGGGGCGATGCTGATGGACACCTGTCTGCTCAGCGTCCTGCTCTTCAGCTTCTGGAAATGGAACAAGCTCTGGGCCGGGTTGCTCGTCGGGCTGTTCTTCGTCGTCGACCTGCTGTTCTTCGCAGCCAATCTCACCAAGCTGACCGATGGCGGATGGGTGCCGCTGGCGATCAGCGGCTTCGCATTCATCCTGCTGACGAGCTGGGCCAAGGGGCGCTCGCTGCTCATCGCCCAGATGCGCGAAACCGCCATGCCGGTTCAGGTCTTCGTCAAATCCGCGGCAGGCGAAGCCACCCGCGTTCCCGGCACCGCCGTCTTCATGACGACCTCGCCCGAAGGCGTGCCCCATGCGCTGCTCCACAACCTCAAGCATAACAAGGTCCTGCACGAGCGGATCGTGCTTCTGACCGTCTCGATTCTCGACCGGCCGCACGTCGCCGAACAGGATCGCGTCAAATCGGAGGATCTGGGTGCCGGCTTCTACCGGATCATCCTGCGCTACGGCTTCATGCAGGACACTAATGTGCCCAAGGCGCTCGAGAAGGTCACGACCTGCGGACCGCCGTTCCGCATGATCGAGACCAGTTTCTTCCTCGCCCGGCAGACGCTGCTGAGCTCGGAAAACCCGGGCATGGCCCCGTGGCGCGAGAAGCTGTTCGCCTGGATGCTGCGCAACGCGGAGACGGCGATGCAATTCTTCCGCCTGCCGCCGAACCGGGTGGTCGAACTCGGCAGCCAGGTCGAGATCTGAAGCCTTTTCGTGCGCGCGGCCATCATTCTCGCGGCCGGGCGGTCCCGCCGCTTCGGAACCGCCAACAAGCTGTTGTCGCCGTATCGCGGCAGGCCGCTGCTGCGATGGGCGATCGATGCGGCGCTGCGGGCGCCGGTCGGGCGCGTGCTTGTCGTCATCGGCGCCGACAGATTCCGCACTGCGCGCGTCGTGCATGCGGTTCGCAACGACCGGGTATCGGCCGTCTTCGCGCCGGACCACCGGCGGGGCCGGCGGGCCAGCCTGTTGCGTGGACTGCGGTCGCTCCGCGCATCCGAGCGCCAAGCGCTTGTTTTCCTGGCCGATATGCCGCTCCGGGAATCCCGTCCCGCCGCCCGTCTGGCCAAGGCGCGCTCCCGCTGTCCGATCGCGGTCCGCGCCGCGCATCGCGGAAGGCCGGGCCATCCGGTGCTGATCCGCGACGTCGGAACGGTCGCCGACCGCCTCACGCGCGGACAGCCGCCCTTCCGCGCGAACGAGGTTGTCGGTGTCGAATCGGGGCGCGCGGCGATCGCCGATATCGATCGCCCTGCCGATCGACTCGCGAACGGCGGACGGCGCCGCCCATGACGGCCGAAGCCGCCCCGATAATCGTCTCCGCCGTGTTCGGCGCGGAGGATTTCTCCTGTCTGAACGGATTGCGCCGCCGGCATTTCCCGCCGGAACGCAATGTCGTCGACGCCCATCTGACGCTTTTCCACCACCTGCCGCCGAGCGTCGCCGCGGAGCTCAAGCATCGGCTCAACGCCGAAACACGCGGCACGCGGTCGCCCCCGGCGCGCTTGACCGGGCTGATGTCGCTGGGGCGCGGCGTGGCGCTCCGGGTCGAGAGTCCCGCACTGCAGGACATCCGCGACCGGCTGTCGGACGCGTTTTCCGGCCTTCTGACGCCGCAGGATCGGCAGCGCTGGCGCCCGCATGTCACGATCCAGAACAAGGTGGAACCCGTGGAGGCGAGAGCGCTCCTCGAGGAACTGTCCCGGGAGTTCGTGCCCCAGCCGCTGAAGATCGCCGGCCTTGCAAGCTGGTATTATCGCGGCGGCCCGTGGGAGCCGCTTTCGACGCACAGATTTACCGGCTGACGGGTTTCCGGATCAGTCGATCTGGCCGATGCCTTCGCAGCTGAGACCGAACGCCTCCAGCCCGGCGTCGAGATAGGCGGCGAGCATCGGCATCTCCATCAGCTGATCCGCCGCCGGGTCGCTGTCCGGATCGGCTGCCGCGGCCAGCGCTTCGTCCCATTCCGTCGCCTCGAACGTGCCGTTGCCGACCCAGGCCAGCGCCAGCACTTCGGCAATCTGGTCTTCGGCGAGATCGTCGAGCGCGGCCTCGATCTCCGCCTCGACCGAATCATTCTTCTCGTCGATCATCACGTCATACGCGTCGTCCGTGGAAATCGGGCCGTCCTCGTCCACCTCGTCGGGTTCGTTGGAGGGCACCTGCGCGTCCCATTCGCGCGCGCGGACGATGATCCGGCAGATCATGTCGAGCGGGGTTTCGAGGTCCATTGTCGCGTCTCCTGCAGTCGGCAAACCTACCGATTCAACACTTGGCGGTCCATCCGGGTTCCCCGCTATGCCAAACCGGTTGACCGCAAAAGACGCGCTGCCTATAGGCCCCCAACGCCGGTTTGCGGCGCTCGCCTTCGTGCGTCGGGGCGGAGTAGCTCAGTTGGTTAGAGCAGTGGAATCATAATCCATGTGTCGGGGGTTCAAATCCCTCCTCCGCTACCAAGTTTCTCTTTTCCCCGTTCAAGCAATGCCAGCCTGTTGCGCGCTTGCGCCGGGGAAGGCAGGGCACCTATTTCGGGCCCTCAGTTTGAACAGGATACGTCATGGCCGAAACGCATCGCACCAAAATGCTCATCCTCGGATCGGGCCCCGCGGGGCTTTCTGCCGCGATCTACGCCGCCCGCGCCGGCATGGAACCGATCGTCGTGCAGGGCATCGAGCCCGGCGGCCAGCTGACGACGACGACCGAGGTCGAGAATTATCCGGGATTCGCCGACATCATCCAGGGCCCATGGCTCATGGAACAGATGCAGAAACAGGCCGAGAATTGCGGCGCGCGGATGATGTGGGACAGCATCGTCGAGGTCGATCTCTCGAAACGGCCGTTCCGGATGAAGGGCGACGGCGGCGACGAATATGTCGGCGACGTGCTGGTCATCGCGACGGGCGCCCAGGCGCGCTGGCTGGGCCTCGACAGCGAGACCGCGCTGCGCGGGAAGGGGCTTTCGGCCTGTGCGACCTGCGACGGCTTCTTCTTCCGCGGCAAGAAAATCGCGGTGGTCGGCGGCGGCAATACCGCGGTCGAGGAAGCGCTCTATCTCACCAATCACAGCGACGACGTCACCCTGATCCATCGCCGCGACGAATTGCGGGCCGAAAAGGTGCTGCAGGACCGGCTGTTCGCCCATCCGCACATCACCGTGCTGTGGGACAAGACTGTGGACAAGTTTGTGGGCGGCGGCGATCCGGAAGGGCTGGTCGCGATCGATCTCAAGGACACGAAGACCGGCGAGATATCGCAGATTCCGGCGGAAGGCGGTTTCATCGCCATCGGCCACGACCCGGCGACGGAACTGTTCCGGGGTCATCTCGAGCTCGACGAGGACAATTACATCAAGGTCGAGCCCGGCAGCACGCGGACGAGCGTTCCGGGCGTGTTCGCCTGCGGCGATGTAATGGACAAGGTATACCGGCAGGCCGTCACGGCTGCCGGCACTGGCTGCATGGCCGCGCTCGATGCGGAAAAATTCCTCGCCGAGGCCGAATTCGAGTCCGAGCTGGAAACCGCCTAGAAGGTCTCTTCGAAACGTCGGAGCGCCGCCAGACAACTGTCCCTGAGCTGATCGAAATCGCCGTCGCGGGCGAAGCTGTGGGCATCGGTGTCGATGACGTCGCGGCTGAACCGGGCCTCGCCGGCAAGCGGCGCGAGCGCGCCTTTGCGCCATTCGTCGTCGAAACCGATGGCCGTGGCGTCATCCTTGGCCAGCACGATGTGGCCCGGCGCCGCCGACGCCGCAAGCGCCTCCGCCACGCGCTGGGCGAGACTCCCCTCGCTGCGCCGCGGTTTCGCGATCTTGAGCAGGCCGGCGATGGCCTTCCGATAGTCGATTCCGCCGGTCAGCAGCCGTTTCCAGCCCCCGAAACTGAGCAGCTGGTCGCGATAGTGGCTCTTGATGGCCGCCGGTGGCGGCTCGTTCGCCGCCGCTTCGACGACCCAGGGATTGGCGAGGATCATGGCGTCGACGCCGCATTGGCGATGGTGGAGGCACAGCGTCGTGGCGCCATCGCACAGTCCGAATCCGACGATATGCGCGATGTTCGGCGCCCTTTCGCGGAACGCGTCGACGGCGGCCTGCAGGTCGGGCGCGCTGGCCTCGAACCCCGGATCCTCGCCCGAACCGTCGCCGACGCCGCGCCGGTCGTAGCGCATCGCCGGATATCCGGCGTTCGCCAGCGCCGCACCCAGTTCCGCGAAGCCGCGATGCGCGCCGAACCGCGTCTGGCCGCCTCCGGTGACGATGAGCACGCCGATCGCCCTGTCCGCCGGATCCAGCGAACCCGCAAGCAGTTCATCGGCGCATTCAAAGGCGAATTGCGATCGCATCAGCCCGTCCATTCGGCGATCCCCGCGGTCAGCGCGCCGGTCAGTTCGGCCGAGCCGCTAGGCTCGGCCCGGCGCCATAACGGCGGTCCGGCGATCCGGCGATCCGCCGCGCCATGTTCGGTCTCGAGCCGGATCGTGCTGGTGTCGGAAAGATCGGCGATATCGGCGTCGCGGACTGCAGAGGCGAGCGCGGCGCTGACCGGATAGCCGCCGAGCAGAGTGGGGCCTTCCGTAAAGACCGCCTGTTGGGCGGCGCTGTCGAAATCGGGATCGTTCAGGCTACGCGACCGGATAAGATCGCGGATCAGCCTTTTGCCCTGGACCGGGGAGAAGCGCATATGCGGCAGGCCCGGCACGACGTCGTCGAGCAGACAGCCGCCGCGGACCGCGAATATCGCGGTCGCGGCGCAGGCCGTCGCGGCGTCATCGACGGCGTGACGCCAATCCGTCCATTGTATCGCGGCCAGCCCGGTCTCACTTTCTCCGGTGCCGGGCAGGTCCGGCAGATGCGTCGCGACGCCGCTGTCGGCGAGCGCCCGCATCAGGTCGGAAAGCAGTTTGCGCGTCCGGTTCAGTTCCTCGAACAGGGGCGGCACGATCAGCAGCTGGCTGGCCTCCGCCGGGCCGAAGCTCATCATGGGATGCGCCGCACCCCGCGATTCATAGAACGAAAATCGCGGGACGGGGGGCGTCACCGACGCGTCTTTTGCCGGGCAAAGGCGAGGAGATTGCCGAACGTTTCGAGCATCTCGGTCTCGAACTCGTCATCCTCGATCCAGATATCGAGCCGGTCCTCGATCTCGGTCAACAGGCCGGCAACCGCCATCGAATCCAGTTCGGGTATGGCGCCGAACAATTCGGTATCGGCATCGAAATCCGCGACCTGCGCTTCGCCCAGACCCAGGACGTCGACCAGCACCGCGCGCAGCGTCTCCTCGACCGTATCGGCGGCTTCAGATGCCATGAAACTTCCCCTGCAAACCCGATGCGCCCGCCTAATCGCTCGAAGCGCGCCGGACAAGGCCTGAGAATTTGTGGCGGAGCAGCGGGATCCAGGCCCGCGGCTGCCGCGGATTGTAGAGCTTGAGCGCGTATAGCGGTCGCGCCGCGTCCATCCAGTCCGCCTTGTAGGGTTCGCTGCCGGTCCCGTAATCGATGATATCCGGCTGATCCTCCTCGATCACGTGCCGGAACATCGCCTCGCTCAGGATCGACCCCGGAGAATAGGATTTGGCGCTTTCCGCATAGGCAAGCTTGTGGATGGTCGCCCGGCCATTCTCGACATGCCAGAGCTGTGCCGCGACGGGTTCCCCCTCGCGATAGGCGATGCCGAGCCGGAGCGTGCCGGCCGCCCCCTCCCTTTCCGCGAATGCCCGCATGAAGCCCCAGGACCCTTCCTCGGGTTTCCAGCTCTGCGAGTAGACCTTCCGGTAGTCCTTCCACGCCAGATCGTCGAACGCGCGATGGATGGCGATGTCGAGATCGGCCTTTTTGGCCTTGCGCTTGACGGTCGAGCGCAACTTGCCCGGCCGCGTTTCCCAGTAACTGTCGAAACTCCTTGGCGGCCGCAACTCCCAGTTTTCGGTCGTGACCGTCCTGACGGTCTTCCACCCCGCCGCCCCGAACGCCCGTTCGATGGGCTCCGGATTCGCCAGCGGCGCGAGCTCGATCAGCGCCAGCTCCCTGAGCGCTTCGGCGATCGCGACGAGGAGCCCGTCATCTTCGCCCCTGCGGACCACGTCGAATGCCAGCGTGTACCAGCTCGCCAGCGCTTCGGCGCGCCGCGGGCCCGTCCGGCACAGGAAGAGCCAGGCAGCGGCGTCGCCGCGAAGGGCGCGAGCGACCAGCGGCGGCCTGTCGTCGCTGCCGCAATGTTGCGACGTCATCTCGAACCATGCGATCCGGTCGTACAGGCTGGGTTGCTGGGTCCGGTCGAGCGCATCGCCGGCATCGATCATGACGTCGGCCAGGCTATCGAATAGCTTTACGTTAACTGTCATGACGCTATCCCGGTGATCGCTGGCCCGCCGCCCGTGGCCTCATTAGTTAACCGGAAGCCATGACGAAAACCTTAAATCCCGACCCCAGACCGCTCGATCATCTGGCGTCACGCGGAACGCCGGACGCAGTTGCGCTGGTCGACAAGCAGGGCGAACTGGACTTCGCCGGGCTGGGCGCCGCGGTCGGCGCATTGGCGGCATGGCTGCTGGAGCAGGGGCTCTCCCCGGGCGACAGGGTCGCCAGCTGGCTCAACAAGACGCGCCTGGCCTGCATGATGCCGCTCGCGGCGGCGCGCGCCGGTCTCGTGCACGTCCCGGTCAACCCGCTGCTGAAACGCGCCCAGGTCGGCCATATCCTTGCAGACAGCGGCGCGCGGCTGCTGATCGCCGGACAATCGCGGCTCGGCACGTTGGAGGACGGCGACCTGCCCGGGGACTGTATGCAGGCGCTGGAAGGCGATGCGGTATTCGACGGGCGGGGATTGCCGCCCTCCGACGCCGATCCGGGCGACCTGGCCGCCATTCTGTATACGTCCGGCTCCACGGGGCGCCCCAAAGGCGTGATGTTGAGCCATGCCAATATGTGGCTGGGCGCACAGAGCGTCGCACATTATCTCGGGATCGCGCCCCGGGACCGGACGCTGTGCGTCCTGCCCTTCAGCTTCGACTACGGCCAGAACCAGCTGTTTTCGAGCTGGTATGCGGGGGCTTCGGTCGTGCCGTTCGACTATCTGATGCCGCGTGACGTCACAAAGGCGGTGCGGCGTCATGACGCCACGATCCTCGCCGGCGTGCCGCCGCTCTGGGTACAGCTGACCGAGATCGAATGGCCTGACGAAATCGCCGGAAAACTGCGGGTTCTGACGAATAGCGGCGGCAAGATGCCGGTGCCGCTGGTCCAGGCGCTGCGCGAGACGTTCCCGAACGCCGCGCTGCATTCGATGTACGGGCTGACCGAGGCGTTCCGCTCGACGACGCTCGATCCGGCGCTGATCGACCGGATGCCGGAAAGCATCGGCACGGCGATCCCGTTCGCCGAGATCATGGTGGTTGCGCCCGATGGCGGCGAGGCGGCGCCCGGGGAGCCGGGCGAGCTCGTCCATGCGGGGCCGCTCGTAGCGCTCGGCTATTGGCGGGATCCCGAGCGGACCGCGCTGCGTTTCAGGCCGGCCCCGGACTTTTCCGACTATGGCGGCATGGCGGTCTGGTCGGGGGACACCGTCGTCCGCGCCGACGATGGCTTTCTGCGGTTCGTCGGCCGCGACGACGCCATGATCAAGAGCGCGGGCAACCGGATTTCGCCGAGCGAGATCGAAGATGCAGCCATCGAGAGCGGATTTACCGCAGAAGCCTGTGCTTTCGGGGTTGCCGACGAGCGGCTCGGACAGGCGATCATGCTGGTCGTGCGGGGCGGGGGCGGCGACGCCGAAGACGGCCTGAAGCGCTTTCTCAAGGCCGAACTGCCCAATTTCATGCAGCCGCGCGAGATCGTCTGGCAGGATGAATTGCCACGCAATCCGAATGGCAAGCTCGATCGCACTGAAATTGAACGGAAATGGGGCACATGAAACCGATCGGACCGATACCGCCGGCCTTTGCCGGCCAGCAGGGCGAACTCGAGATCGGGGGGATAGCGCTGTCGGAACTAGCCGAACGGGCCGGCCGGACGCCGTTTTTCGCGTACGACCTCGATCTGGCGACGGCGCAGGTCGAGCGGTTCCGCGCGGTGATGCCGCCCGAAATTCACCTGCATTACGCCGTAAAAGCCAATCCGCATCCTTCTGTAATACAACATCTAATGGCGATCACCGACGGGCTCGACATGGCATCGGGCGGCGAACTGGAGCGGGTGCGCGACTGTGGCGCCGATATGGCGCATGTCAGCTTCGCGGGCCCCGGCAAGCGCGATCCCGAGCTCGAACTCGCGATTTCGCTCGGCGCGACGCTCAACCTGGAATCCGAAACCGAGGCGGAGCGGGCGCTGGCGATCGGCGAACGCCTGGGCGTCACGCCGCGGCTCGCGGTGCGCGTGAACCCGGATTTCGAGCTCAAGGGATCGGGCATGAGCATGGGCGGCGGCGCCAAGCCGTTCGGCATCGATCAGGAGCGGGTGCCGGCGCTGGTCCGGTACATCCTCTCCAAAGGCGCGGATTGGCGCGGTTTTCATATCTATTCCGGATCGCAGTCTCTCGATGCGGATGCCATCGCCGAAAGCCAGGAGGCGAGCATCGCGCTCGCGGCCGAGCTTGCGCAAGCGATCGGAGAGGCCCCGAAAAGCGTCAATCTGGGCGGCGGATTCGGGATTCCCTACACGGCCAACGACACCCCGCTCGACGTCGAGGCCGTCGGCGCGCGCCTGTCCGGGGCCTTGGGCGGTCGCGATCCCGTTCTCGCCGACACCCGGTTCATGATCGAGCTCGGGCGCTGGCTGATCGGCGAGGCGGGCGTCTATGTCGCGCGCATCCTCGACCGCAAGGCGAGCAAGGGCGCGCTGTTCCTGGTGACCGATGGCGGGATGCACCACCATCTCGCCGCATCCGGCAATTTCGGCATGGTGATGAAGCGGAACTATCCGGTGGCGATCGCCTCGCATATGGGCGAAGACGCGGTGGAGGACGCCACGGTCGTCGGCCCGCTGTGCACGCCGCTCGACAGGCTGGCCGCCGATATCGCCGTCCCGCGGGCCGAGATCGGCGACTATGTCGCGGTGTTCGCATCGGGCGCTTATGGTTTAAGCGCCAGTCCCGTAAACTTCCTGAGCCATCCGACTGCGGCGGAGATCGTGGTTAAGGGCGGAAAAATAACCATATAACTCAACATGAATTTAACCCTTTCCGGTGCATGACGCATCCGAGAAAGGGCCAGAATCCCCGCGCGTTTTGCGGAGGATGACGTCATCGGCCCGGAAAAAGAAGGGCCTGATGATGCGCGTCAAATCAACGAAGATTGCCTTTTGCATGGGCGTTTCCGCCTTCGCCCTGGCCGGTTGCGCCGGCGGTTCGGGGCAGGAACTGCCGCCGGCTTCCTTCGTCAGCACCAACCAGGGGCCGGGCGAGGAATATGTCATCGGCCCGCTCGACCAGCTGACCATTTTCGTCTGGCGCAATCCGGAGCTTGGCGCCGAGGTACAGGTGCGGCCCGACGGCCGGATCACGACGCCGCTGATCCAGGACATGGTCGCCGTCGGCAAGACGCCGGCGATGCTCGCGGACGATATCTCGGTCATGCTCGCCCAGTACATCACCGAGCCGCGCGTGTCGGTGATCGTCAACGAATTTTCGGGCACCTACGCCCAGCGGGTCCGGGTGATCGGCGCCACCGAAGAGCCCGCCTCCATCCCGTACCGGGCCAATATGACGCTGCTCGACGCGATGATCGCGGTCGGCGGCCTGTCCGAATTCGCCGCGGGCAACCGCGCCCGCCTCGTCCGGCACGACCGGACGACCGGCGAGCAGCGCGAATATGACCTGCGCATTTCGAGCTTGCTGCGGCGCGGCGATACGACGGCGAACGTCGATCTCCAGCCCGGCGACGTGATCATCATCCCCGAAAGCATGTTCTGATCGAACGCGCCCCGGCCATCCATTCGCGAAAGGCGACGACCACGACATGAACGGCATCTACGAAGAAATCAGGATCGCACTGCACGCGATCTGGCAGCGCCGCTGGCTCGCACTGGCGGTCGCCTGGGGCGTCGCCGTACTGGGCTGGCTGGTGATCGCGATGATCCCGAACAGCTACACCTCGCAGGCGCGGATCTACGTACAGCAGGATTCTGTGCTGACCAACGAGATCGGCGTCACCGGCCGCGAGCAGCGCGCGAATATCGATCGCATCCGCCAGACGCTGGCGTCGACCGCCAATCTCGAGCAGGTCGTCCGCCAGACCGATCTCGCGCAACAGGCAACGACCGACGCGCAGGTGCGGTCGCTCGCGTCGCAGCTGCGTGCGAACGTGACGGTGGCGGCACAGCAGGATCCCAACAGTTTCGGTCAGCCGGGCAACATGTTCGAGATCAGCGCCAGCTGGGACGGGCCGGGGCTCGCCCAGCAGATCAACCAGAAGCTCATCGACGTCTTCGTCGAGGAGAATCTTGCCGGAACGCGCGCCGAAGCGACGCAGTCGGTCGAATTTCTCGATCGCCAGATTGCCGAGCGCGAACAGCGACTCCAGCAGATGGAAGAACGCCGCGCGAACTTCGAAAGCGAATATAGCGGCCTGCTGCCCGGCACCGGGACGATCACCCAGCGCATGGAGCAGGCGCGGTCCGAAATGCGCACGATAGAGGGCGACCTTGCCGCCGCGCAAAGCTCGCTGTCCACGGTCCAGGCGCAACTGGGCGCGACGTCGCCCACGACCAGCGCCGCAGACGGCGGCGCGGTGGCAGTGGGACCGGCGACCGCGCGACTCAATGCGCTTCAGGCCCAGCTCGCCGATGCGCGGTCGCGGGGCTGGACCGACCAGCATCCCGACGTTGTCGCGTTGGAATCTCAGATTGCGCGCGCCCGTACACAGGCGCGCGGAGAGCGTGGAGGCGGGTCGCGAACCGTCGGAGGCGTCTCGAATCCGCTCTACACGTCGCTGCGCTCGATAATGGCCGATCGCCAGGCCCAGGTCGCCGCCCTGACGGCACGGCGCGATCAGCTGCGCGCCGGCATCGAACAGATCGAGCGCCAGCGCTCGAGCAATCCGGGCCAGATGGCCGAACTCCAGCAGCTCGATCGCGATTATCTCGCGCTCCAGACCCAGTACAACCAGCTCGTCGCCGACCGCGAACGCGTGCGTCTGCGCGGCGATGTCGTCACCGAAACTGACAGCAACACCTTCCGCGTCGTCGATCCGCCCAGCATGCCGAGCGCGCCCGCCGCGCCGAACCGGCCGCTGCTGCTGATCCTCGTCCTGTTCGCCGCGATCGCCCTGGGTATCGCAGCCGCGTTCGCGCAAGGGCAGCTCAAGACCACCTATCCGACCGCCCGGCGGCTCGGCAGCGGCACCGGCCTGCCGGTGCTCGGCGCGATCAGCGAAATCGTGAAGCCAGTCGATGCCGAGATCCGCCGGCAGAATTTCCGGCGCTTTGCGGCAGGCACCGCCGCCCTGTTCGGCGTGTTCGTCGTTCTGATGGCGGTCGAATTCATCCAGCGCGGCCTGGCGGCCTGAGGGGACGGGAACGATGAACAAGCACAGCTCCATCCGCTCTTCCGGCTCGCTGCTCGAGCGCGCGTCGGAGAAATTCGACTTCGCGGCCGCGTTGCGCGGCGCGGCGACCGAATTTCCGGCCGAAAACACGGCACCGGCCCTCGATGCCGCGCCATTCGCGGCCCCGGTCGCGCCGCCGCCGGCCTTCGATCGCGAAACGGTCGCGGTCGACCGCGTCGCGCTCGCCGAAGCCGGCTTCGTGCTGCCCGATCAGCGCCCCGGGCCGCTCGCCGAGGAATTCCGCATCGTCAAGCGCCAGCTGCTGCTGCGGGCCGCGGGCGAGGGCGGCCGGCCGATAGAAAATGGCCGGATGATCCTCGTCTGTTCGGCGCAGCCCGACGAGGGCAAGACTTTCTGCTCGATCAATCTCGCCCTTTCCATGGCGCGCGAAACCGATCTCGACATCGTCCTCGTCGACAGCGATCTCAACAATCCGGAGATCGCCGTCACGATGGGTATCGAGGACGGGCCGGGCCTGATGGATGCCGTGGCGGATCCCGCCATCGCCATCGAATCCTGCCTGGTGCGGACCGACATTCCCAATCTTTCGCTGCTGCGCGCGGGCCGGCGGACGGATGACGCCACCGAATTGCTGGCGTCGCAGCGGACGAGCGAGGTCATCGGCGCGCTTCTCTCCGCAAGTCCGACGCGGATCGCGATTTTCGATTCGCCGCCAGCGCTCTCGGCCTCGCCCGCATCGGTGCTCGCCATGCATGCCGGACAGACTGTTCTCGTCGTCAAGGCGGACTCCACGAGCGAAGCGGAGCTGCGCGAAGCGCTCGGGCTGCTCGACGGCTGCGATCACATTCAGCTGCTCCTCAACGGCGTCACCTTCACGCCCAACGGCAAGCGGTTCAGCAGCTATTACGGATACGGGGAATGATCATGGCCAGCGTCTCAGCACGCCATCTCTGGAACAGCGCGATCGGGATCGGCGCGATCGCGATGCTCGGCCTGTCCGTGCAGGCGCAGGCGCGCACCGAAATCGCGCCCTATATCGAGGTCCAGCAGGTCCTCGACTTCGATCTCAGCAACAACGACGCGTTCGGCGATGACGTCGTCACCTACACGTCGGTCGCCGCGGGCGTGGATGCCTCGGTATCGACCCGGCGCATCGAAGTGGGCGCCAGCTACCGCTACGAGCGCCGCATCGGCTGGGGCGACGATATCGCCGACGACGACGTCCATAGCGGCCTCGTCCGCGCGCGCGCCAATGTCACGCGCGGCCTCAGCTTCGAAGCTGGCGCGCTGGCCGCCCGCGCGCGCGCCGAGATCGGCGGCGACGGGCTCGGCTCACTGACCGGCGACAATGACAACAGCACGCAGATCTACTCGGTCTATGGCGGGCCGACGCTTTCGACCCATGCCGGCCCGCTCGAAATCGGCGCCGGTTACCGGATCGGCTACACCCATGTCGAAGACAATCTCGCGGCCAATTCCGACCCGACCCAGGCGCCGGTCGATTATGTCGACCACACGACCTATCACCAGGCCACCGCGAGCGTCGGCATGTCGCCGGGCGAGATGCTGCCCTTCGGGTGGATCGTTTCGGGCGGTTACGAACGCGAGGATGCAAGCCAGCTCGACCAGCGCTACGAGGCCTATTACGGGCGCGTCGACGTCACCGTGCCGGTGACGCCAACGCTCGCGCTCGTCGGCGGCGTCGGTTACGAGGATATCGAGATCAGCCAGCGCGACGTCGTCGTCGATGCGGCCGGCAATCCGGTGCTCGACAATAACGGCCGGTTCCAGACCGATCCCAATTCGCCGCGCCTGCTCGCCTACAATGTCGACGAAGTCATCTACGACGCCGGCATCCTGTGGCGGCCCAATCCGCGTCTCGAACTCTCCGCGCGGGTCGGTCATCGCTACGATACGACGATCTACAACGGCTATCTGAGCTATCAGGCCAGCACGTCGAGCACGGTCCAGGCGGCGGTCTACAACGAGATCAGCAGCTTCGGCCGCGGGACGACGAACACGCTGGCCGGCCTGCCGACCAGCTTCACGGTCGGCCGCAACGGATTCAGCCAGTTCAACGGCTGCGCCTTCGGTGAGGGCGGCGATGCGGGCGGCTGTTTCGACACCGGCTTTCAGTCGCTCAACGCGGCCAATTTCCGCAGCCGCGGCGGCAGCCTGGTATGGACGGGCGGACGCGGCCCGTGGAGCTACGGCCTCGGCGCCGGCTACCAGAACCGCCGCTATTTAGCGCCGACGACGAGCGCCAATTTCTCGCTCGACCGCGTGACGGACGAAGCCTTCTCGCTGCAGGCCAATCTCGGCCGCCAGCTGTCGCCCAATTCGAGCCTCGACGGCAGCCTCTACGCCACCTGGTTCGAAAGCGGCATTCCGGGCGAAGCCGATGTGTTCAGCAGCGGCGGCTCGGCGACCTACAGCGTCGGCCTCTATCGCGGGCTCAGCGCCCAGGCTTCGGCGGGATTGTTCGCCAACGACGTCGAAGGCGAGGAAGCCGACTGGCTCGCCACGCTGCTGTTCGGCGTCCGTTACGGATTTTAGGGAAAGCGCGTAAACGCGTTCGAAGGAAAGACATATGTACAGCGAACATTACGGCCTGACCGGAAACCCGTTCCAGCTCACGCCCGATCCGCGCTTCTGGTTCGAAAGCGAAACGCACAGAAAGGCGATGGCCTATCTCGGCTATGGCCTGGCGCAGGGCGAGGGCTTCATCGTCATCACCGGCGACATCGGCGCGGGCAAGACGACGCTGGTCGGCCATCTGATGGCGACGATCGATACGTCGCGGCTGACCGCCGTGCAGATCGTTTCCACCCAGGTCGAGGGCGACGACATGCTCCGCCTCGTCGCGCAGCAGCTCGGCATCGAGGCCCATGGCCTGGAAAAGGCCGCGCTGCTCGATCGCATCGAGCGTTTCCTTCACGGCCAGGCGCGGGAAGGGAAGCGGACGCTGCTGATCGTCGACGAAGCCCAGAATCTTTCCGTTTCCGCGCTCGAAGAGCTGCGCATGCTGTCCAATTTCCAGTCGGCCGGCCGCGCGCTCCTCCAGATATTCCTGCTCGGCCAGCCCGAGTTTCGCGACCGGGTCCGCACGGCGCCCAATCTCGAACAGCTGCGCCAGCGCGTCATCGCGACGCATCATCTCGATCCGATGCAGGCGAACGAGATCGAACCCTATATCGTGCACCGGCTGTCGATCGCCGGATGGACCGGCAAGCCGCAATTCACCGCCGGCGCCCATGCCTCTATCTACAAGGCCACCGACGGCGTGCCGCGCCGCCTCAACACGCTGATGGCGCGCGTGCTGCTGTTCGGCGCCGTCGAGGATCTCGAAACGATCGATGGCGATGCCGTCGAGGCGGTTCTCGCGGATCTGGCCGGGGACCAACCGCAACGGCATGCCGACGCGCGGGACGACGAAGCGGACGGGCAGGGCATCGATCATGATCCCGATCCGGAACCGGCACCCGTCTTCGAACCGGCGACCGACGAGGACGTCTATGCGTCGCTGGCGGCGACCGAGCATCGCGCGGACGAGCCGTCCAAGGAGACGGTCCGGCTGGAGACTCCCGTCCGGCCTCCGGAAAACGCCAATGACGCGGCGGCCATGGCCGACGAGCGAAACGATGCCGACGCGCGTATCGCCGCGCTCGAAGCCCGGATCGACGAACAGGAAGCCGCGCTGCGCCGCGTCTTGACCTTGCTCGTCCAATGGGTCGAGGAAGAGGACACGCAGCCGAGTTTCGGCGTCGTTCGCGGCGACGCGGCCTAACACAGCGCGAGGAGGAAATGGCGCGCCATGCTCAATGCGCTTTCGGTCGATATCGAAGACTGGTTCCAGGTCGGCGCCTTCGAAACCGTCATCGCGCGTGACGAGTGGGACGCGCTCGCGCATCGCGTCGAGCGCAACAGCGATGCCGTACTCGAACTGTTCGACCGCGCGGGCGTCAAGGGCACCTTCTTCACCCTAGGATGGGTCGCCGAGCGCTATCCGGCGCTGATCCGGCGGATCGCGGAAGCTGGACATGAAGTCGCGAGCCATGGCTGGGACCATCGGCGCGTCTTCACCATGCAGCCCGACGAATTTCGCGCCGACATCCGCAAGGCGCGCGCAGCGCTCGAAGACGCGGCCGGTGAACGGCTCTCCGGTTACCGCGCGCCCAGTTTCTCGATCGATGTGCGGACGCCCTGGGCGCATGAGATTCTCGCGGAAGAGGGCTATACCTATTCCTCGAGCGTCGCTCCGGTCGTCCACGACCATTATGGCTGGC
The DNA here is from genome assembly GCF_052168275.1 of Parasphingopyxis sp. Taxonomy (GTDB): domain Bacteria; phylum Pseudomonadota; class Alphaproteobacteria; order Sphingomonadales; family Sphingomonadaceae; genus Parasphingopyxis. The sequence continues at coordinate 27,779 of NZ_JBQLZM010000135.1, forward strand.
CGGACGCGCCGCGCTTCGCCTTTGCGCCGTGCGACGATAGCGCGCTTATCGAACTGCCGGTGACGACCGCGCGCCTTGGCGGCCGCACGATCGCGGCCGGCGGCGGCGGTTTCTTCCGCCTCCTGCCTTATCGCTTTTCCCATTGGGCCATCGGCCAGGTGAACGGCCGGGACGGCCGGCCGGCGATATTCTATTTCCATCCCTGGGAGATCGATCCCGACCAGCCGCGCGTCGACAACGCGCCGCTCCGATCGAAGGTCCGGCATTACAGCCGGCTGTCGGCGATGGAGGGCAAGCTCGAGCGGCTGCTCGGCGATTTCCGATGGGGGCGTGTCGATCATGTCGCCGAAATGCAGAAGGCGAGCATCCAGTGAACGCACCCATGTCGCTCCACAAACTGCGCATACGCGCCGCCGATCTGCACGATCCCGGGGAATGCGCGCGGATCGAGACTTTCGTCCGCGAAACCGAAGGCGGGACGCCGTTCCATCTGCCGCAATGGCTGAAGGCCGTCGAACGGGGATGCGGCCAGCCGGGTCACATGCTGGTCGGCGAACGCGCCACCACGTTGCGCGGGATATTGCCGCTCACCGAAATCCATTCGCCGCTGTTCGGCCGAGCGCTCGTGTCGAGCGGCTTCGCGGTCGGGGGCGGGGCGCTCGTCGCCAATCCGATCAACGCGAATGCGCTGGCCGACGCCGCGTGGCAACTGGCCGAACGGCTCAGCATCCCCGAGGTCGAGCTGCGCGGCGGCGCGCTGCCCAAGGCATGGGTTGTCCGCGAGGGCGTCTATGCCGGGTTCGTCGGGCCGCTGGCCGGGAGCGACGACGCGCAGCTCCAGGCGATACCCCGCAAGCAGCGGGCCGAAATCCGCAAGGCGCTGACGAACGATCTCACCGTCGAATTCGGAACGGACGAGCGCGATCGCGCGGCGCATTATGCCGTCTATGCCGAGAGCGTCCGCAATCTCGGAACGCCGGTCTTTCCGCGCGCGCTGTTCGACGCGATGCTCGACGGGTTCGGCGACGCGGCCGATATCGCGACGGTTCGCCATGACGGGACGCCCGTCGCGTCGGTCCTGACCTTCTATTTCGACGGCACGGCGATGCCCTACTGGGGCGGCGGCACCTTCGCCGCGCGCGGCCTGCGGGCGAACGAGCTGCTCTATTTCAGCCTGATGAACCACGCCCGCGAACGCGGCTGCGCGCGATTCGATTTCGGCCGCTCCAAGATCAGGACGGGACCGTACAACTTCAAGAAAAATTGGGGCTTCACGCCCGAACCGCTGCGCTATGCGGTCCGGACCGCGGGCGGTGCGACGCCGCGCGAAATGAATCCGAACGACCCGAAATACCGGCTGCAGGTCGCCCTGTGGCAGCGGCTGCCCCTGCCGATCGCCAACCGCGTCGGGCCGTGGATCGCGAAGGGGCTCGGTTGATGGGCGATATCCTCTTTCTCGCCCATCGCATCCCCTATCCACCCGACCGCGGGGACAAGATCCGGTCTTTCAACATCCTGAAAAAGCTCTGCGACCTCGCCACCGTGCATCTCGCGACGTTCGCGGATGACGATGCGGATATGGCGCACGCCGAAGCGCTCCGCCCGATGCTGGGATCGCTGCATGTCGAAAAACGCACGGTGTCCAAAGCGGTCGGCGGCATCCGGGCGATGCTGTCCGGAAAGCCGATTTCGCTGACGCTGTTCGACAGCTCCGAAATCCGCGATTTCGTGTCGCGGACGCTGGCAACCGAATCGATCGACACGGTGTTCGTGTTCTCCGGGCAGATGGCGCAATTCGTGCCCGATCTCCCGCCGGGCATCCGCTTCGTCATGGATTTCGCGGACGTCGATTCGGCGAAATTCGCCTCCTACGCGCAGTCGAGCCAGGTGCCGATGCGCTACGTCCATGCCCGGGAAGCGCGCAAGCTCGCCGCGTTCGAGACGGAGACGGCAAGGCGGGCGGATGCGAGCCTGTTCGTCAGCGAGGCGGAGGCCGCGCTGTTCCGGCGCGAGGCCGGTCTCGGCGCCGAGCGGGTCCGCGCCCTCGAAAACGGGATCGATTGCGCCTTTTTCGATCCCGGCGCCGAAATTCCCGCCATCGAACGGCCGGACGGTCCGCTGGTCGTCTTCACAGGACAAATGGATTACCGGCCCAATGTGGAAGCGGCCGCGAGTTTCGCCGACGACGCTCTGCCGATCATCCGCCTGCAGAACCCGCATGTCACATTCGCGATCGTCGGGCGCAACCCGACCGGCGAGGTGGAACGGCTCGGCAGCCGCGACGGCGTGATCGTCACCGGCGGGGTCGCGGACATCCGCAGCTGGCTGGCGGCCGCCGATGTCGTTGTCGCGCCGCTGCGGATCGCGCGCGGGATCCAGAACAAGGTGCTCGAAGCGATGGCGATGGCCCGGCCCGTGATCGCCTCCCGGCCCGCCTTCGAAGGCATCGACGCCACGCCCGGCCGCGATCTGCTCGTGGCGGACACGCCCGGCGAGGAGGCGCAGCTGGTCCTCGAGCTGCTGAGCAACAGCCCGATGGGCGAGGTGATGGGCCAGGCGGCGCGCAAGCGCATGCTCAAACGCTATGTCTGGGACGAGACTCTGGCGCCGCTCGCGGCGCTGACCGGCCGCGAACGGACGACCTATCGGAAGCTGAAGCTGGTCGAGACTTCCGGATGACGGCGAGCGGCGTCCTCGGCAACCGTTCGGCGGCCCGCGCGGTCGGCGACTGGCGATCGAGCCTCGTTCTGCTCGCCGCCGTCGCGGCCGGCATCCTCCTGCTGTTCCGCAACGACGTCGCCGGCATGGTTGCGGTCTGGTGGAACAGCTCGACCTTCAATCATTGCCTGCTCATCGTCCCGATCATCGGATGGCTGGTCTGGAACCGCAAAGCGGAACTCGCCGAACTCACTCCCTCGGCATCGCCCTACGGTCTCGTCATCGTCGCGGCCGGCGCCGTCTGCTGGATGCTCGGCGAAGCCTCCGGCGTCGCGCTGGCCCGGCATCTCGGCGTCGTCGTCCTGCTGCAGGGCAGCGTCGTCGCGATCCTCGGGCTCGCGGCCGCGCGCGGATTGCTGTTCCCGCTCGCCTATGCGCTGTTTCTCGTCCCGTTCGGCGAGGAATTCGTACCCTTTCTCCAGTCGATCACGGCCGAACTCAGCATGGTGCTGCTCGGCCTGTTCGGGCTGCCCGCACATATGGAAGGCGTCTTCATCACCACGCCCTCGGGCTATTTCGAGGTTGCTGAAGCCTGTTCGGGCGTCAAATTCCTGATCGCGATGATCGCGCTGGGCGTGCTCGCCGCCAATCTGTGCTTCCGGAGCTGGTGGCGCCGCGCCGCGTTCATCGCGCTCTGCATCGCCGTGCCGATCGTCGCCAACGGCATCCGGGCCTTTGCAACGATCTACATCGCGGATGCCAACGGCGTCGAGTTCGCCGAAAGCTTCGACCATGTCGTCTATGGCTGGTTCTTCTTCGCCTTCGTCATCGCCGCCGTGCTGGCGCTTGGCTGGAAATTCTTCGATCGCGACATCGACGACCCCGCCTTCGATCCCGCCGACATCCAGCCGCGCAGGCCCGAGACCGGCGGCGCGAGCCGCCTGTACGCGGTCGCGCTCGCCATCGTCGGCCTGGCCGTCGCGCCGACCTTGTGGATGGCCGCCAACGCGGCGGCGGCGCGCAACCCGCTCCCGGCGCCCTTTTCGGCGCCCGCGATCCCGGGCTGGGAACGCAGCGACGCGCCGATGGCCTATCCGTGGCAGGCGACTTATGCCGGCGCCGACCGGCTGCTCGAGGCGCGCTATGGCGATGCCGCGGGCCGGGTCGTCGACCTCGCCATCGGCTATTACGCCAATCCCGTCGAAGGGCGCGAGCCCGTCGGTTTCGGGCAGGGCGGACTTCCGGCCGAAACCGAATGGTCCTGGTCGGAGGACAGCGCATCGCCGCCCGCGGGCCGCGCCTACCGCATCATGGGGCCCGGTCCGGTGTCCCGCGAGATATTCCAATATGTGGTGGTGGGCGGCCGGCTGACCGGCGGCGGCGGCCGCGCCAAGCTGGCGGCGTTGCAGGCGCGGCTGTTCGGCGGCGACCGGCGCGCGGTCGGGATCGTGATCTCCGCCGAAGGCCGCGAGGCGCGGGCCGCGATCGAGGACTTCATCGCCGATAGCGGCGGTGTCGAACAACTGGTTGACCGCGTGACCGGCTTGGCCGACTGAACCGCCATGTGCGGGATTGCGGGCATATTCCATCTCGAAACGGCGAAACCGGTCGATCCGGACCGGGTGCGCGCCATGGCCGACGCCATGGCCCATCGCGGGCCGGACGGGTCGGGCGTGTGGACCGCGCAGGGCGTCGGTCTCGGCCATCGGCGTCTGTCGGTCATCGATCTCGAGGGCGGCGACCAACCGATGGCGACGCCCGACGGCACGCTCGTCACCATCTTCAACGGCGAAATCTACAACTATCGGGAGATCCGCGCCGATCTGCGCGCGCTGGGCCATGAATTCCGCACCGACAGCGATACCGAGGTCATCCTGCACGGATGGCGGCAATGGGGCCCGCTGTGCATCGAGCGCTTCCACGGCATGTTCGCCTTCGCGCTCTACGACGACGACGCGAAGACGCTGTTTCTGGGCCGCGACCGGCTCGGCGTGAAGCCGCTCTTCTATGCCGAAGTGTCGGACGGCAGCCTGATCTTCGCATCGGAACTGAAAGGGTTGCTCGCCCATCCGCTGTTGCGGCGCCGGCCCAGCGAGCAGGCGGTCGAGGACTATCTGGCCTTCGGCTATGTACCCGACGACGCCTGTTTCGTGGCGGGCGTGCACAAGCTTCCGGCCGGCCATTACCTGATGACGCGCCGCGGCCTGCCGCTCGCCGATCCGCGCCGCTGCTGGGACGTCGCCTTCGCGCCGAAACGGCGCAAGACTGCCGCTGCGGAGGAGGAGCTGGTCGCGCATATGGGCGAGGCCGTGCGCAGCCGGATGGTCGCGGACGTGCCGCTCGGCGCGTTCCTCTCGGGCGGCGTCGACAGCTCTTCGGTCGTCGCGCTGATGGCCGAAGCGAGCCGGGATGCAGTGGAAACCTGTTCGATCGGGTTCGACGAGGCCGATCACGACGAAACCGCCTATGCCGACCGGATCGCCGAACGGTTCGCGACCAATCACCGCAAGCGGATCGTCGCGGCCGACGATTTCGCGCTGATCGACACGCTGGTCGGCGCCTTCGACGAGCCGTTCGCGGACGCCAGCGCCGTGCCGACCTATCGCGTCTGCGAACTGGCGCGGGAGAAGGTCACGGTATCGCTGTCGGGCGACGGCGCCGACGAGATTTTCGCCGGCTATCGCCGCCATGTCTTCCATGCCGGAGAGGAGAAGGCGCGAAGGCTGCTGCCTGGTGCGGTCCGCCGGCCGCTGTTCGGCGGGCTCGGCAAGCTCTATCCGAAACTGGACCGGGCGCCGCAATTCCTGCGCGCGAAATCGACGCTACAGGGTCTCGGCCAGTCGGGCGCCGAAGCCTATGCCGAGTCCGTCGGCGTGACCGGACCCGCGCTGCGCGCCGCGCTGTACAGCGACCGGATGCGGACGGCGCTGGCCGGCCATCGCGCCGAAGACCGCTATGTGCGCGCCATCGAGACCGCGCCCGCCGAGGACGGCCTCGCCGCCGCCCAATATGCGGACCTCAAGATCTGGCTGCCCGGCGATATCCTGACCAAGGTCGACCGGACGAGCATGGCGGTGAGCCTGGAAGCGCGCGAACCGCTGCTCGACCACCGGCTCGTCGAATTCGCCGCGACCCTGCCGCTCCGGCAGCGGGTGCGGGGCGGCACCGGCAAATGGCTGATGAAACAGGCGATGCGGCGCTACCTACCCGAGGACATCCTCTATCGCCGCAAGATGGGCTTCGTCACGCCGATCAGCGCCTGGTTCCGCGGCGCTTTGGCAGGGGAGGCGGACAAGCTCGTCGGCAGCACGGCATTGGCGCAAACCGAATGGTTCGACCGGCAGGCGGTCAAGCGGATCGTCGAGGCCCATAAGAGCGGGCGCGAGGAGCATGGCCGGCTGATCTGGCAGCTGATGATGCTCGACCGCTCGCTGCGGCGGGTATTCGGATTGGGCGCCTAGCCCGCATAGTCGGCGCCGAGAAAATAGAGGCCGTCGGGCGGCGCGTTGAGGCCGAGCCGGTTGCGGTCCGCCGCCTCCAGAGCGTCTTGCAGATCGTCCGCGGACCAGCGGCCCATGCCGACCAGCGCCAGGCAGCCGACCATCGAGCGGACCTGGTGATGGAGGAAGGAGCGGGCGGCGGCACGGACCGTCACGGCGTCGCCTTCGCGCTGCACCGCCAGCGAGCCGAGCGTCTTGACCGGGCTTTCGGACTGGCAGTGCGCCGAGCGGAAGGTCGTGAAATCATGCTTGCCGACGAGCAGCTGGGCCGCCTCGTGCATCGCCGCCTCGTCCAGCGGCTGCGGGATGCGCCAGGCCCGGCCTTGCTCGAGCGCGAGGGGCGCGCGGCGGTTGACGATCCGGTAGAGATAGCGGCGGCCGATACAGTCGAACCGCGCATGCCAGTCGTCGGCCACCGGCTCGCAATCGAGGATCGCGATCGGCGCGCCGCGCAGTTTCGCGTTCAGGCCCTCGCCGAGCCGGAAGGCGTCGATCTCCTTTTCGATATCGACATGCGCCGCCATGGCGATCGCATGGACGCCCGAATCGGTCCGCCCCGCGCCGTAGACGAGCACCTCTTCGCCGGTGATTCCCGTGCAGGCTTCCTCGATCGCCTGCTGGACGCTCGGCCCGTGCGGCTGCCGCTGCCAGCCCATATAGGGCCGGCCGTCATATTCGACGGTGAGGCGAAAGCGCGTCATCCGAGCGCCGCGCCGGCCGGGACCGGAAAGCCGCGCAGCAGATCGGCGGTGTCCATCGCCGCCTTGCCCGCGCGCTGGACGCGCGTCGGCCGGATCGCGCCGGTACCGCAGGCGATCGTCAGCGCGTCGTCGAGCACCGATCCCGGCTCTCCGGACTCGGCCCCGATCTCGGCGGCGAGGACCTTGAAGCGCTCGCCGTCGAATTCGAAAAAGGCGCCGGGCATCGGGTTGAACGCCCGCACCGCCCGCTCGACCGTTTCCGCGTCCCGCGCGAAATCGAGCCGCGCTTCGGCCTTGTCGATCTTGTCGGCATAGGTGGCGAGCGCATCGTCCTGCACATCCGCTTCGATCGCGCTCCAGTCGGCCAGGACCTCGCAGACCAGCGCCGCGCCCATCCGGGCCAGTTCGTCCGTCAGCTCTCCCGCCGTCTTGCCGCCGGTCGGCGTCGACGCCCTGGCGAGCATCGGGCCGGTGTCGAGACCGCGCTCCATCTGCATGATCGTCACGCCGGTTTCCGCATCCCCGGCGAGGATCGCGCGCTGGATCGGCGCGGCACCCCGCCAGCGGGGGAGCAGCGAGGCGTGGATGTTGATGCAGCCATGGCGCGGCGCATCGAGGATCGCGGGGTTGAGGATCAGGCCATAGGCGGCCACGACGGCGATATCCGCGTTCAACTCGGCAAATGCCGCCTTTTCGGCGTCGGACTTGAGGCTTGCCGGGGTGCGGACCTCCAGCCCCATCTCTTCGGCCGCCGCCTGCACGGCCGAGGCGCGCGGCTGCTTGCCGCGGCCCGCGGGGCGGGGCGGCTGGCTGTAGACGGCGACGATATCGTGCCCGGCATCGGCCAGCGCGCGCAGCGCCGGCACCGCGAAATCGGGCGTTCCCATGAAAATGATCCGCATGTCCGGCCCCTACACCGTTTGCCCCGAGCCTGTCGAAGGGCTGCTCTTCTTTCTCCAGCCATTTGGAAAAGTCCAACCCTTCGACAGGCTCAGGGCAAGCGGAAATTATTCGGCTGGCCTATTCGGCATCCTTCCCGCTATGCGACTTCCCATGGCATCCGCGGAGATCGATCAGCTGACCAATGCGCTCGCCCGCTTGCCGGGTCTCGGCCCGCGTTCGGCGCGCCGCGCGGTGCTGCACCTGCTCAAGAAGCGCGAGGCGGCGTTGACGCCGCTGCTGCGCGCGCTGGAGACGGTCGCGGACAAGCTCGCGACCTGCGATATCTGCGGCAATGTCGATACGATCAACCCGTGCGGCATCTGTACCGATGCGAAGCGCGACACGCGCTCGCTCTGCGTGGTCGAGGAGGTCGCCGATCTCTGGGCGCTCGATCGCTCGCGGCTGTTTCCGGGGCGGTTCCACGTGCTGGGCGGGCGGCTCTCGGCGCTGGACGGGGTGCGGCCCGAGGACCTGCATATCGACACGCTGATCGCCCGCGTCTCCGGCGGCGAGATCGACGAGGTCGTCCTCGCGATGAATGCGACTCTCGAGGGCCAGACCACGGCGCATTATCTCGCCGAACGGCTCGAGGAGCATCCGGTACGGATCACCCAGCTCGCCCATGGCCTGCCCGTCGGCGGCGAACTCGACTATCTCGACGAGGGGACGCTCGCGCAGGCGTTGAGGGCCAGGCGGCCGGTCGCCTGATCGTCATTGCGAGGAGGCCGGAACTGGTTTCGGGGCGACGCGGCAATCCAGAGCGGTTGGGCAAGCGTTTCCAGGCTCCGGATTGCTTCGCTTCGCTCGCAATGACGCAAGCCTGTGTCCTTGAAACGATCCGCCCAACCGCATAAATCCTCCCCATGGCCATTTTACCGATCGTCGAAGTTCCGGACCCGCGTCTGAAAACCGTTTCCACGCCTGTCGATGAGGTGACCGACGAAACGCGCCAGCTGATCGCGGACATGTTCGAAACCATGTACGACGCGCCGGGCATCGGGCTTGCGGCGATCCAGGTCGGCGTGCCCAAGCGCATCCTCGTGATCGACCTGCAGGAGCCCGCGCCGCACGATCACGAGCATGGCGAGGAATGCGATCACGACCATGGCGTGATCAACGACCCGCGCGTCTTCATCAATCCCGAAATCCTCGAAACTTCGGACGATATGCGGACCTATGAGGAAGGTTGCCTTTCGATTCCCGATCAATTCGCCGATGTGGATCGCCCAGACTGGTGCGTGGTGCGCTGGCTCGACGAAAATGGCGAGCAGCACGAGGAACGGCTTGAGGGCCTGCTTGCGACCTGCCTGCAGCATGAGATGGACCATCTCGAAGGCATCGTCTTCATCGACCATCTGTCGCGGATGAAGCGCCAGATGGTATTGAAAAAGCTTGAAAAAGCGCGGCGACTCAAAGCGGCGTAGTCGTCCCCGCGGTCGGCCTTCGGGCGCGCCGCGCCACGATTCCTTCCTAAGTTTACATAATTCACACACAGACCGGTCGAAGTAGGGCAGCTATTCTACCCTGTATCGCATCGACGCGATCAAGGGTTCAAACAGCCAGACATTGTCCAACATTGCAAGCGCTCGCCGTTGACGGTTTTCGAACGCCGTCCGGCAATCGGCCGCACATCTCCCCGCAGTGGATTATTCGGTTGCCGCGACGATGGATGCAGCATAGGTTCTCCCTTCGTTCTCACCGGAGTGTTGAATGGATCCGTTGATCGTCTCGCTGATCGTCATGGCCGCGGTCGTTATCGGAGCGGCGCTGGGCTGGCTGGCGAGCGCCCGCGCGGCGGCGCCGCTGCGCGAGGAAAATGCACGGCTGCGCGGCGAGGGCGAAGCGGTCGCGAAAGACCTGCGCACCGCGCTCGACGGCGTGCGGGACGAGCGCGACGCCGCGCAGCGCGAACTGGCGGGACTCAAGGCCTCGGCCGAGGAACGCGACCGCGCGTTCGAAACCAGGCTCACAGAGCTGCGCGAGGCCAAGGAGGCGCTGACCGCGCAGTTCAGCGAAGTCGGCGCAAAGATGCTCGGAGAAGCGCAGAAACAGTTTCTCGAACGCGCCGATGCGCGCTTCAACCAGGCCGGCGAAAAGAATGAGGAGCGGCTTAAACAGTTGCTGAGCCCGGTCGGCGAGCGGCTGAAAGCCTATGAGGAACAGGTCGGCAAGATCGAGAGGGAACGGACCGAAGCCTATGGCGACCTGAAGGGTTTGATGGACCAGATGCGCGCGGGCCAGGAAAACGTCCGCAGCGAAACGGAGAAGCTCGTCAATTCGCTGCGCAACGCCCCCAAAGCGCGCGGGCGCTGGGGCGAGCAGCAGCTGCGCAACGTACTCGAAACGGCCGGGCTCGCCGAACATACGGATTTCTCCACCGAGGTCAGCGTCGACAGCGCCGACGGGCGGATGCGCCCCGATGCCATCATTCGCGTCCCGGGCGGGCGGGCGCTGGTGATCGACGCCAAGGTCTCGCTCAACGACTATCAGGACGCGTTCAACGCCGACGAGGAGGAGGCCCGCGAAATCGCGCTGGCGCGGCATTGCGTGTCGATGAAGACCCATATCGAGGGGCTGTCGCGCAAGGCCTATTGGAGCCAGTTCGACGAGGCGCCCGACTATGTGATCATGTTCGTGCCGGGCGAGCATTTCCTGACCGCGGCGCTCGAGCACGAGCCCTCGCTCTGGGACCATGCGTTCGACAAGAAGGTGCTGCTCGCCACGCCGACCAACCTGATCGCCATCGCGCGGACCGTCGCGGCGGTCTGGCGGCAGGAGGGGCTCGCGCAGGAAGCCAAGCAGATCGGCCAGCTCGGCAAGGAAATGTACGACCGGCTCGCGGTGGCCGCCGGCCATATGCGGACGGTCGGCAGCGGCCTCACCACGGCGGTCAACAATTACAACAGGTTCGTCGGCAGTTTCGAGCGCAACGTGCTCTCCACCGGCCGCCGTTTCGCCGAACTCAATATCGAGACGGGCAAGAACGAGATTGGCGAACTGCAGCCGGTCGAGGCGATTGCGCGAGAACCCAATGTGGCCGCGCTGCCATCTTCCGACAATGACGAGGATACGCCGGACGCCGCGGAATAGCGGATACGATGATGCGGGTTACTGGGCCGTCATTGCGAGCGCAGCGAAGCAATCCAGAGCCGCGGGCGGCACGTGTGCGGCTCTGGATAGCCGCGTCGGCCTGAAACAGGTTCCGGCCTCCTCGCAATGACGGAGGCGCAAATTGCCACATCCGGTCTTTACTGCCCTCAAACGTCCCCGCCGCAGCCCTCGACCGGCGGGCTGCCGCGTTCGGTGATCGTGACGATAGCGGGGTAGGGGGCGCCGCTCATCGCGTCCGCGCAGGGCCGGTCGAGTATCTCGACGGTGATCGAATCATTCTCGTACCGCCGGCCGCCGTCGAACGGCTCGACCTCGGGCGTGCGCGCCGTCACCCGGCGTTCGCCATAATCGGCTTCGTAGACGATCACGTCGTCATAGATGCGCAGGAACCAGCCCGGTTCCTGGCCGACGCCGCGGAATATCGGCTCCGGTTCGGCCGCGGCGGCGGGCTCTTCCGTGTCGCCGCCCGGCGATTCGCCGGCGTCGGGCTGTTCCTCGCAGGCGGCGAGCGTCAGCAAGGCGGCGGCGGACAGCCCGGCCAGGATGCGCCGCGCCATCAATACACCGTGTCTTCGTACACGGGTTCGCCGCCCGCATAGGTGGTCGCGCAGGCCGCGAGGGTCAGCAGCAGCGCCAGTCCGAAAAAGCGCATCAGCCTTCCTTTCTCCGTCGTTCCAGATCGAGCCTGATACCATTTTCCGAACGCAAGGTCAGCCGCGCAATCGGTTTGGGCACATGGCCCGCGACCGGCGATACCGTCCAGTCGCGCATGATCGTCGCCAGTACGATCACCGCCTCCTGCAGCGCGAAGGCCGCGCCGAGGCAGACGCGCGGGCCTTTCGAGAAGGGCAGATAGGCCTTCTGCTCGGACGCCCGGGTTTCCGCCCGGCCGAACCGGTCGGGATCGAAGACGTCCGGATCGTCCCAATGCTCGGTATGCCGGTGCTCGAGCAGCGGGGAGACGAACAGGATCGCGCCGGGCACGATGCGCTTGCCGCGCATCTCCTCCTCCTCGGTCGCGTCGCGCGGGATGAAGGCGACCGGCGGATAGAGGCGCAAGGTCTCGCGGAACACGTCGCGGGTGAACGGCAGGCGGCGCATCTTCTCGAATTCCAGCGGGCCGTCGGCGAACGCCGCATCGGCCTCCGCCTGCAACCGCGCCTGCACATCCGGGCATTGCGCGATCAGGTAGAGCGCCCAGGCGAGCGCCGAGGCAGATGTTTCGTGCCCGGCGAGGAACATGATGCCGATCTGGTCGACCAGTTCGCGCTCGTCGAACCGCTTGCCGGTTTCCGGATCCTCGGCGCGGATGAAGCTGGCCAGCATGTCGCGGTCGGGCACCTCCGCGCCCTGCGCGATCGCGGCGAGCCGCTCGCGGACCGGCCGGTGGAGCAGTTCGCGGATCGTCGCCGCCGAACGCCGGGCCCGCACCCTGCCGAGCGACAGCAATTGCGGCACGCCGGCCAGCGTCCATACGCCGTGCTGCCAGGCGAGATGCTGGAAGCGCTCGAAATTCTCGAAGATGGTTTCGGCCTCTTCGCGGGTGAAGGGCCGGGAATAGATGGTGCGGAAGATGACGTCGGCCGTCACATGCGTCATCTCGAGATCGATCTGCGTATCCGGCCCCGCCGCACCGGCTGCGAACCGCTCGGCCATCGCGTCGACAGCCGCGCGCATCAGCGGGAAGATCGCCTTGATCCGCGTGGCCTCGAAGGCCGGGTCCATCATCCGGCGCTGCTGTTTCCAGAGATCGCCGTTCGACACGAAGATGCTCTCGCCGAGCAGCAGTTCGAGCATCGTCGCCATCAGGTCCGACTTGGGATAGCGGTCGACGTCGCCGAGCAGGATCTGCTGGACGAGATCGGGCTGGTTGACGAAATACATGGTTCGGCGCGGCAGCCGCACCTCGCCGAGTTTCATCGAATAGCTGTTCGCGTAGAGCGGCGCGGTCGAGGAATGGAAGCTCTTCACGAAGCGCGCGAGCGGCCCGAGCTTTTTCGGGTTGCCGGCGGGTTTGGGGGGTACGAGGCCGGTCATCGCACCGCTTTCATGCGCCCGCGCCGCAGCCGTGTGAAGTCCCGCACCGAGGGGCGATGGGCGAAGCGGCCGGCGAGCGTCTGCGGCCCGGCGGTGATCGCGAAATAGTCGTAATCGGCGGGGCGGGCGGCGGCCATGATGTACTGGAAATGGAGCCGCATCCAGTTGCGCGATTGCTTGTCGAACTCGGCCTCGGGCATGATCTCGTGGAATTTGGCGTTGAGCAGCTTGGGATTCTTCCGGTCCGCATTGCGATCGCCGATCGCGGTATAGGGGTCGACCAGCGCGAAACAGGCGCCGTCGGGCGGCGCGGAAATGTCGAGCCAGTCGACGGCACCGCTTTCGGCGACCGCCGCGATCTCGTCGCGCATCGCCTGCGCGTCGGGAAGCCAGGCGAGCCACATGATGGTCTGCCCCAGCGTCAGCAGCGACAGGGCCGGCGCGTCTTCGGGCGTGTCGTCGAGCGCGCGCGCGACGACGGCGATCGCCAGCGCCGCGCCATAGCTGTGGCCGACAACGAGGATCTCGTCGACGCCGCCTTCCTTCAGGCGCGCGCGGAGAAGATCGCCGAAATCGTCGCGGCGCCGGTCGAGCGAGCGGGTGCGGCTCTGTTCCTCGCGCTCGTGAAAGCTCAGGATGCGCCCGACCCAGGTCAGGTTGAACTTCTGTTCGAGCCGATAGGCGAGCCAGAGCAGCCCGAAACCGACGGCGAGGCCGCCGATCAGGCCGGGCAGGCCGATCGCGAAATAGCCGGCCGCGCTCAGCCCGATGCCGACGAGGATCAGCAGCAGGATCGCGATGGCGGGCATCGTCGCGGTGACGCCGGCGGGCCAGCTCCACCGGAAGGTTCTGGCGAATACGCCCGAGCGCAGCGCCCGCCAGCTCGCGGTCAGCGTCACCCAGGCCAGCCTCGCCGGCTGCTTGACCCAGAACTGGCGGACGATATCGTCCCATTCGCAATAGAGATATTCGGTTTCGGTGGTTCCCGCGGCGTCCGAATGGCGGACGTCCCAGCGGACCAGATGGTCGGCGATCCGCGCGCGCTTGCCGACTTCGATGTCGTAGCCGGATACCGCCGCCTGTTTGGCCGCCTCGGCCCGGTAGAGCTGGTGATAATAGCGCACCCCGCGCGGATCGAACCCGCTCAGATAGAGGACGAGGCGGCGGCGGACCGTGCTCATCGCCGGAACTGGTTCAGCACTTCATAGGCCATGACCGCCGTCGCCACCGCCGCGTTCAGGCTGTCGGCCTTGCCGCGCATCGGCATTTTGACGAGCAGGTCGCAGGCGGCCGCATAGTCGGCCGGCAGTCCGGCCGATTCATTGCCGGTCAGGATGAAGGTCGGCGGCACGTAATCGGGCGCCTGATAGTCGAGGTCGGCATCGAGGCTGGTGCCGACCAGCATCCCGTCCCCGTCGCGCAGCCAGGCGACGAATTCCGCCCAGCGCGCGGTCGCGACCGCCTGGGTGAACAGCGCGCCCATCGACGCGCGCACGGCCTCGACCGAAAAGGGGTCGGCGCAATCGTCGACGAGGATCAGCCCGCCCGCGCCGACCGCGTCGCCGGTCCGCAGCATCGTGCCGAGATTGCCCGGATCGCGCAGCGCCTGCGCGACCAGCCAGATATCGGAGGTCGAACGGTCGATAGCGGCCAGCCCGGTATCCCATTCGCGATAGATGCCGACGACCGCCTGGGGATTGTCCTTGCCCGACAGCTTGGAGAGGATCGCGCGCGTCGTCCGGACCGCCTCGCCGCCGGCCCGCTCGGTCGCGGCGACGAGCGCCTGTGCGCGCGGATGATCGGCGGACTCCCCGGCGAAGAAAATCTGCTCGGGCAGCCGCCCGCTCTCCACCGCTTCGGTCAGGATGCGCAGCCCCTCGGCGAGGAACAGGCCCTCGGCGCGCCGGTTCTTCTTGTCGCGCAGCGAGCGGGCGCGCTTGATCAGCGGATTGGAAAAGGCCGTAATGTCGCGGGGCAGGACTCAGTCCTCCCCGAATTTGGACTCGACCAGCGCCGCCAGTTTTTCGACCGCTTCCTCGGCGCCATCGCCTTCGGCGCGGATCGTAATCGTGTCGCCCTTCGCGGCGCCGAGCATCATCAGATCGAGGATCGAGGATCCGGCAACGCTCTGTCCGTCCCGCGACACCTCGACCTCGGTGTCGAGTTCGCTGACCAGGGTCACGAACTTGCTGCTCGCCCGGGCATGGAGCCCGCGCTGATTGGCAATGGTCACCGTGCGCTCGACCGCGCTCAAGCCGCTTGTCCCAATATCTCGGACGCGACGGAGATATATTTCTTGCCGGCATCACGGGCCGCGGCGACCGCATCGGTGACGCTCATCGACTGGCGCGCGCTGGCGAGCCGGATCAGCATCGGCAGGTTCATGCCGGCGATCACTTCCACCTGTTCGGGTCGCATCAGCGAAATGGAGAGGTTGGAGGGGGTGCCGCCGAACAGGTCGGTCAGCACGATCACGCCCTTGCCGTTGTCGACCTTCTTCACCGCTTCGGCGATCTCGGCGCGGCGTTCCTCCATGTCGTCGTCGGGACCGATGCAGATCGCCTCGATCAGCTCCTGCGCGCCCACGACATGCTCCATCGCCACCACGAACTCGCACGCAAGATTGCCATGCGTCACCAGAACCAGCCCGATCATTCACTCACCTGCATTGCCGTTTTCGCCCGCGGCCACCCGCTCGACGGAATCGAGCGACGGGAAGGCCAGATCGCGGTGCGCGACCGTGGGGGAAAATCCCGCCTTACGCAACCGTTCGGCGACCCGTTCGGCCACATGTACCGATCTGTGCCGCCCGCCCGTGCAGCCGAAGGCGAGGGTGACATAGGCTTTTCCCTCCGCCTGGTATCGCGGCAGCAGGAGCAGCGCGAGATCCTCGATCCGGCCCACGGCTTCCTCATAGGCGACATCCTCGGCGATATAGGCGCCGACCGGCGCATCGAGACCGGTCAGCGGCCGCAGCTCCTTGTCCCAATGCGGGTTGCGCAGGAACCGCATGTCGAACACCAGATCCGCGTTGCGCAATATGCCGCGGGCGAAACCGAACGATGCGACCGTCACGACGAGTTCCTCCGCGCTTTTCGAGCTGAAGCGGGCGCGCAGCTCCTTCTGGAGATCGTTGGCAGCGCTGTCGGTGGTGTCGATGACATGCGCCGCCCAGCGCCGGAGCGGCATCATGATTTCGCGTTCGCGGCCGATGCCGTGGGCGGCCGGGCGATCGAGCGCCATGGGGTGGCGCCGCCGGGTTTCGGAAAAGCGCCGCTCGAGTTCGCGGCCGCCGCAATCGAGAAACACGGTCTCGATCTCGAGCGCATGGGATTTGTTCAGCGCCTTGATCCGCTGGACGATGGCATTGGCGTTGAAGCCGCGGGTCCGGCTGTCGATGCCGATCGCGATCGAACGCTCGGCCTTGGCGGGGTCGAGCGGCACGCCGGTCTCGAACAATTTGTCGAACAGGCTCAACGGCAGATTGTCGACCGTTTCCCAGCCCATGTCCTCGAAGGTACGCAAGGCCGTGGACTTGCCGGCGCCGGACATGCCCGTGACGAGCAATATGCGCCGATTGGACGGGTGTGGGTCAGTCATGCGTCGGCCATCGGCAAAGTGACGGTGAAACGCGCGCCGCTTGCCGAATCGTCGCGGTTTCCAGCCTCGATACTTCCATCATGCCCGTCGACAATAGCCTTGGCGATGGCGAGGCCCAAGCCCGAATGCGTGCCGAAATCCTCTTCGGACGGCCGCATGCTGTGGAAACGGCGGAATATCTGCTCGCGCTGTTCTTCCGGGATGCCCGGCCCCTCGTCCTCGACGGAGATATAGACGCGCTCGCCGTCGCCGGTCGCCGCGATCCGGACCGTGCCGTTCGCCGGCGAGAAGGACACGGCATTGTCGAGCAGGTTCTCCAGTGCCCGGGCCAGTTGCGACGCATCGCCCATCACGACCGCGCTCCCGGTCCGGGGACGGCCGAAGGCGATGCGGACCTGACCGTTGAGCCCGCGTTCGTCCCGGAACTGGACGATCGAGCCGATAAGGTCGCCGATATCGACCCGCTCGAAATTCGCGCGGGAGAGCTCGGCGTCGATCCGCGACGCGGTCGATATCTCGGTGATCAGGCGGTCGAGCCGCCGGACATCGTCCTGCACGACGTCGAGCAGCCGGGCCTGGAGCTCGGGATCCTCGACCTTGCGCAGCGTGTCGACCGCGGAACTGAGCGAGGCGAGCGGATTTTTGAGCTCGTGCGCGACATCAGCGGCGAAGGCCTCGGTCGCGTCGATCCGCTGCCGCAACGCCTGGCTCATGTCGGACAGCGTGCGCGCGAGCAGCCCGATCTCGTCGCGCCGCGACGGCAGGCGCGGCAGGACGACCTCGCGCGCGCGCCCCAGGCGCACCCGCCTCGCGGCCAGCGACAGCCGCCTCAGCGGCCGGACGATGGTCCGCGCGAGAAACAGCGACAGCAGGATCGAAACGAGGGCGGCGACGAATATGATGATGCCGAGCCGCAGCCTTTCGTTGCGCACATCGCCGCGGATATCGCGCGCATTGGCGGTCACCAGGGCGATCTGGCCGGGCTCGCGGGAGAGCGGAATCGCCACCGACACCATCGGCGTGCGGTCCGGCGCCAGCGCGAGCTGCGTCGTCACCGCGCCGGTTTCGGGCACGTCGGCCGCGAATTCCCAGGCCGAGAGCCGGTCTAGCTCGGGTTCCTCGAAACGGGGCAGGGGGTCGGCGTTGACCACGGTCTCGATTCCCTGATCCATCCACCGCGCGACGCTGCGGCGCCACGGTTCGGTCGCCGGATCCCGGTTCACATAGGTCGGCTCGGCGACTTCCCAGCTATCGAGGATCGCCGCGCCGTCGGCATTGTAGATCCGGATCCGGTGGCCGCTCCGCCGCCCGAGCGCCGCCAGCAGCTCGGCCCGCTCGCCGGGCTCGGCGCGATCGATCACATTGGCGATCAGTTCGGCCTGGGTCTCGGTCTGGCGCGTGCGCTCGTCGAGCAGCTTGACGCGGTAATTGTCGAGCCAGAAGAAGCTGCCCGCGAGGAGCGCGACCGCGAAGATGTTGACGGCCAGGATGCGGCTCGTCAGCGACCATCGCGCCGACCATCTCAGGTCAAGGTCGTCGCCGGTTCCCACCTATTCCTCGGCGAAACGATAGCCGACTCCGTACAGCGTTTCGATCGCGTCGAACTCGTCGTCGACCTGCCGGAACTTGCGGCGGAGCCGCTTGATATGGCTGTCGATCGTGCGATCGTCGACATAGACGTCGTCGGTATAGGCGGCGTCCATCAGCTGGTCGCGCGATTTGACGATGCCCGGCCGCTGGGCGAGCGATTCGAGGATCATGAATTCGGTGACAGTCAGCGTCACATTCTGGCCGGCCCAGGTCACCCGGTGACGGGCGGGATCCATTTCCAGCCGGCCGCGGACGATCCGCTCGGGCAGTTCCTCGGTCGCGCTCTCGTCCCCGCCGCTTTGCGACGAGAGTTCGCTGCGCCGCAATATCGCGCGGATCCGGGCGATCAGCAGCCGCTGCGAAAAGGGTTTGGAGATATAGTCGTCGGCGCCCATCGCCAGGCCCAGCGCCTCGTCCAGCTCGTCGTCCTTCGAGGTCAGGAAGATCACCGGGATCGCGCTCTTTTCGCGCAACCGGCGGAGCAGTTCCATGCCGTCCATCTGCGGCATCTTGATATCGAGCACGGCCAGGTCGGGCGGATTTTCGATCAGCGCCTTGAGCGCCGTCTCGCCGTCGGAATAGATCCGCGTCGCGAAGCCTTCGGACTGCAGCGCAATCGAAACCGAGGTCAAAATATTCTTGTCGTCGTCGACAAGCGCGATCGTGGCGGTCATCCGGTTACCATATCCTAGGAGTTCCGCGCCTGACTAGCGGTCTCGGCACGGCGCGGCAATGGGCGCTTGTCACCGAATAATCGAGTCTCGCGCGTTGATTTTTCCGCCGCTAACTGCTTAGGCCTGAAGGCAAGTGACGATGGCGCTTTTCAAGGCAGCCGCGTTCTTCCCGGATTTTCTTAGGAGATTTGAATTGTCCGCTCGTACCCCCGCTTTCGATTTGGCCAAACAGGGAATCGATACCGGTACCGCCGATCTGCGCTGGAACCTGACCACCGCGCCGCTGATCGAGACGTCGGTCGAACGCGGCGAAGGCAGGCTCGCCAAACATGGTCCGCTGGTCGTCGAAACCGGCAAGCACACCGGCCGCTCGGCCAAGGACAAGTTCATCGTGCGCGACGGCGAGACCGAGGACACGGTCTGGTGGGGCAAGGTCAACGTCCCGATGTCGCCCGAGCATTTCGCCGCGCTCAAGGAGGATTTCCTGGCCGAAGTCGCGAAGAAGGACACGCTGTTCGTCCAGGATCTTTACGGCGGCTCGCAGCCCGACCATCGCGTCCGGGTCCGGGTCATCAACGAGCTCGCCTGGCACAACCTGTTCATCCGCACCCTGTTGTGCCGGCCGGAAGAGGGCGAGCTGGCGGGTTTCGAACCCGAATATACGATCATCGACCTCCCCAGCTTCCGCGCCGATCCCGAACGCCACGGCACGCGGTCCGAAACCGTCGTCGCGGTCAATCTCTCGGAAAAGCTGATCCTGATCGGCGGCACCAAATATGCCGGCGAGATGAAGAAGTCGGTGTTCGGCATCCTGAACTACAAGCTCCCCGCCGACGGCATCATGCCGATGCACTGTTCGGCGAATATCGGCCCCGAGGGCGATACCGCGATCTTCTTCGGCCTGTCGGGCACCGGCAAGACCACGCTGTCGGCCGATGCGGGCCGCACGCTGATCGGCGACGACGAGCATGGCTGGTCCGACACCGCGGTCTTCAATTTCGAAGGCGGCTGCTATGCCAAGATGATCCGGCTGTCCGAAGAGGCCGAGCCCGAAATCTACGCGACGACACGGCGGTTCGGCACGGTGCTCGAGAATGTCGTCATGGATCCGGCGACGCGGGAGCTGGATTTCGACGATTCGAGCCTCGCCGAGAACAGCCGCGGCGCCTATCCGATCGACTTCATTCCGAACAGTTCGGAGGAAAATCTCGGCCCGGTGCCCAAAAACGTGATCATGCTGACCGCAGACGCGTTCGGCGTGCTGCCGCCGATCGCGCGGCTGACGCCGGACCAGGCCATGTACCACTTTCTCTCGGGCTACACGGCCAAGGTCGCCGGCACCGAAATCGGCGTGACCGAACCCGAAGCCACCTTCTCGACCTGTTTCGGCGCGCCGTTCATGCCGCGCCATCCCAGCGTCTACGGCAATCTTCTCAAGGAGCGGATCGCCATGGGCGGCGTCAAATGCTGGCTCGTCAATACCGGCTGGACCGGCGGCAAGTACGGCGTCGGCAACCGGATGCCGATCAAGGCGACGCGCGCGCTGCTGAATGCCGCGCTCGACGGCAGCCTCAACGACGCCGAATTCCGCGTCGATCCCAATTTCGGCTTCGACGTTCCGGTGTCCGTGCCGGGCGTCGACGACGCGATCCTCGATCCGCGCGGTACCTGGGACGATCCCGAGGCCTATGACGAGATGGCCGCCAAGCTGGTCGGGCTGTTCATCGACAATTTCGCCCAGTTCGAAGAGCATGTCGACCAAGGGGTGCGCGAGGCGGCGCCGACGCCGGCCTGAGGCCTGTTCAACCGGAGCTAGGCTCCGACCCGTCGTCGGCGGGCAGCGCGGCGAGCGGCTCGACGGCGAGCCGGTTGCCCTCCGCCCCTACGATCCGCATCCGCGTGCCGACTCCCGCATCGGGGCCCGACGCCGACCACACGCTGTCGCCGACCTTGACCCTGCCGAGGCCGCTCTCGATCGGTTCGACGACCTCGACCGTCTGTCCGATCATCTGGGCGATCCGCGCGTTCAGCAGCGGCGCGCTCGAAAGGATCGGATAGACGTCGAACCAGCGCTTCGCGATATAGACCGACGCGACCGAAGCCAGCGCGAAGATCAGCAATTGCAGCGGAAACGCCAGCGGCAGGGCAAAGCTCAATAATCCGGTGAAGATCGCCGCGCCGCCGAGAAACATCAGATACGCGCCGGGCGCGATCATCTCGGATATCAACAGGATTATCCCCAGGATCACCCACAGCATTTCGCCGCTGATCTCGATGCCGCCGATATTCATCGTTCCGGCCTCCTATCCCGATCCGCCGGCGCGCGGCGGCCGGCCGGGTATGACGGTGCCGCCGTCGTCGCCGCCAAAGGCTTCCTTGGCAAGTTCCCCGATTCCGCCCAGCGTGCCGATGAGCTGGGTCGCCTCGATCGGGAACAGGATCGTCTTCGCATTGGGCGATTTCGCGAAGGCCTCGACGGTTTTCACATAATCCTGCGCGATGAAATAGTTGATCGCCTGGGCGTTGCCGCCGGCGATCGCGTCGGACACCATCTGGGTCGCCTTGGCTTCGGCCTCGGCCTCGCGTTCGCGGGCCTCGGCATCGCGGAACGCGGCTTCGCGCCGGCCCTCGGCCTCGAGGATGTTGGCCTGTTTTTCGCCCTCGGACCGCAGGATTTCCGACGCGCGCGCGCCTTCGGCCTCCAGGATCGTGGCGCGCTTCTCGCGCTCGGCCTTCATCTGCCGGGCCATCGCGTCGACGATATCGATCGGCGGGCGGATGTCCTTGACCTCGACGCGGGTGATCTTGACGCCCCAGGGCGTCGTCGCGTCGTCGACGACCGCGAGCAGCCGGGCGTTGATCTCGTCCCGCTTGGACAGGGTTTCGTCGAGATCCATCGATCCCATGACCGTCCTGAGGTTCGTCGTCACGAGATTGAGAATCGCATTGTAGAGATCCGACACTTCATAGGCGGCCTTGGCGGCGTCGAGCACCTGGAAGAAGACGACCCCGTCGGTCGAGATCATCGCATTGTCCTTGGTGATGATCTCCTGGCCCGGAATGTCGAGCACCTGCTCCATCATGTTCACCTTGCGGCCGACCCGATAGAAGAAGGGCATGAAGAAGTTGAAGCCGGGCTGGGCGACGGTGGTGAAACGGCCGAAATATTCGATTGTGTAGTTATAGCCCTGGCGGACGATCTTGATCCCCATGACCACGAAAATGATCGCGAGCAGCGCGAGAAACATCACCACTCCGAAAAAACCTTCCATCACACCGCTCCTTCCGAAAATCCGACCTCTGCGCCGCATATTGGGCGCAATCGCGGGGGCTGCCAAGGCTTAATCGGGTGTCGGCCCCGTCATTGATAGAGGGAGGAAGCGGTTCGTCGAACCCCAGGCCCCGGCGACTTGCCCGACGCCGGGCCGGCTGTCATGGACGGGCCATGATACGAAGACTGCTCGCCGCGTGCGCGGCCCTGTTCCTCCTCACGCCCGCACCCGCGCAAACCCTTCCGACGGAAGCGGATTTGCGGCGGCATATCGAAATCCTGGCGAGCGACGATTTCGAGGGGCGCCAGCCCGGCACGGCCGGCGAAGCGCTGGCGGTCAGCTATATCGCCGCCCAACTTGCCGATGCGGGCCTGCTGCCCGGCTATCGCGGCAATTATTACCAGCCCGTCGCGCTGGTCAGCCGCACGGACGGCTCGGTGACGCTGCGGACCGGCGGCGCACGGACGGATGGCGGCGAGATACTCGCGATGGGCAACAGCGAGCGCGTGACGCTCGAGGATCTGCCGCTGACTTTTGTCGGCTATGCGGTCGATATCGGCGACGAGGATGGCGGTGCGATGGGCGCGGCGCGGTTCGACGGCCAAGCCGTCCTGCTGCTCGGCGGCGCGCCCGAAGGCGCGGAGGCGGTGCCGTCCTACCGCACGCGCCTCGCCTTTTTCCGGGAGCGCGGCGCCGCGGCGATCATCGGCATCGTCGAGCCCGACATCCCCTGGGAAGCCGCGGCGGCCGGCATGCGGTTCCGCCAGACCTATCTGGCGTCCGACCGCCGCGCGCCGGTCGAGGCGATCCTGTCGGCGCCGACCGCCGATGCGATATTGAGCGGCATCGGACAGTCGCGGGAAACGCTTGGCGCAATGGCGGCCGCCCCCGGATTCAGGCCGGTCGCGCTGGATATGGCGATCGGCCTCGAGGTCGAGACGGTCATCGACCGCTATGACGGAATCAATGTGGTCGCGCGATTGCCGGGCACCGGCGAAACGGGCGAAACCGTGCTGTTCTCGGCCCATCACGATCATTTCGGCATCTGCCGGCCGGACAGCGACGAGGACCGGATCTGCAACGGCGCGGTGGACAATGCGAGCGGCACGGCTGCGCTGATCGAGACGGCGCGCGCGCTGGCGCAGGGCGAAAGGCCGATGCGCGATATCCTGTTCCTGACCACGACCGCCGAGGAGGACGGACTGCTCGGCGCGCGGGCCTTTGTCGCCGAGCCGCCGGTGTCGCTCGACGCGATCGTCGCGGTCTTCAACCTCGACACGATCGCGATCGCGACTGCCGGCGCGGCGGTCGGCATCATCGGGCGCGGCATGACGCCGCTCGATACGCTGATCGACGCGGTCGCGGCGGAAAACGGCCGCACGATCGACACCAGCACCGACATCAACGGCTTCGTCCAGCGCAACGACGGCTGGGCATTTCTGGAGCAGGGCGTGCCGGCGGTAATGGCGGGCGGCTCGTTCACCGATCCCGAGCTGCTCAACGCGTTCCTGCGCGGACCGTATCACGGGCCGGACGACGAGATCGCCGATATCGAACTCGGCGGCGCGCTGGAGGACACCTGGCTGCATATCGCGCTCGGCCGCGCTTTTGCCGATCCGGCCCGATATCCGTCCCCTCGGCGCTAGCAACCGGCGCGCTTCCCTCCTATAGACGCGCGACAGCGATTCTGGAGCAAGGTGAACGCGGTCATGGAAATCAGCGAAGGACTCACATTTGACGACGTCCTTTTACGCCCGGCGGAATCCGAAATCCTGCCCAGCGCAGCCGACACCACGACGCGGGTGACCCGCGAAATCGGCCTCAACATCCCGATTCTCTCCGCCGCCATGGACACCGTGACCGAAGCCGACATGGCGATCGTCATGGCCCAGCTCGGCGGGATCGGCGTGCTCCACCGCAATCTTTCGATCGAGGAGCAGGCCGGCGCCGTCCGCGCGGTCAAGCGCTTCGAATCCGGCATGGTCGTCAATCCGATCACCATGGCCCCGAACCAGACGCTGGCCGATGCGCTCGAGCTGATGGAGCGCAACCGGATTTCGGGCATTCCGATCACGGAAAAGACCGGCAAGCTGGTCGGCATTCTGACCCACCGGGACGTGCGCTTCGCCGAAAATCCAGGCCAGCCCGTCTCGGAGCTGATGACCCGGGACAATCTCGCGACGGTGGGGCAGGGGGTCTCGCAGGAGGAAGCCCGCCGGCTGCTGCACCAGCGGCGGATCGAGAAGCTGATCGTCGTCGACGACGACTATCGCTGTGTCGGGCTGATCACGGTCAAGGATATCGAGAAGGCCGTCACCTATCCGCACGCGACGAAGGACGATTCCGCCCGATTGCGCGTCGCCGGGGCGACGACCGTCGGCGACAAGGGGTTCGAGCGCACCGAAGCGCTGATCGACGCCGAGTGCGACCTGATCGTGATCGACACGGCGCACGGCCATAACCGGTCGGTCGGCGAGGCCGTCGAACGGGTGAAGAAGCTCTCCAATTCGGTCCAGGTGGTCGCCGGCAACGTCGCGACCGCGGAAGGCGCGCGCGCGCTGATCGGATCCGGCGCGGACGGGATCAAGATCGGCATCGGCCCGGGTTCGATCTGCACGACGCGCGTGGTCGCCGGGGTCGGCGTGCCGCAGCTGACCGCGGTCATGGAATCGTCCGAAGAGGCGGCCAAGTCCGACGTCCCGGTGATCGCGGACGGCGGCTTGCGGACGTCGGGCGACGTCGCCAAGGCGCTGGCCGCGGGCGCGTCAGCGGTGATGATCGGCTCGCTGCTCGCGGGCACGACCGAGGCGCCGGGCGAAACCTTCCTCTATCAGGGCCGGTCGTACAAAAGCTATCGCGGCATGGGATCGGTCGGCGCGATGGCGCGCGGTTCGGCCGACCGCTATTTCCAGCAGGACGTGACCGAGCAGCTCAAGCTCGTGCCCGAGGGCATCGAGGGACAGGTGCCGTTCAAGGGCCCGGCCAAGGACGTCATCCATCAGCTGATCGGCGGGGTGAAGGCGGCCATGGGCTATACGGGTTCGGCGACCATCGAAGCGCTGCAGAAACGCGCCTCTTTCTTGCGGATCACCAATGCCGGCCTGCGCGAAAGCCATGTTCACGACGTGGCGATCACGCGTGAAGCGCCCAACTATCCGACGCGCTAGCGCGGTGAAGCGCGCCGGCGCCGGTCGCCCGGAATGAAACCGGCGGCGCGCCTGCAGGCGGCGATCGAGCTGCTCGACGAAATCATCGCCGCGGCGCACGGCAATGGCGCGGCCGCCGATACGCTGATCAAGCGCTATTTCGGGGGGCGCCGCTATGCCGGGTCGAAGGACCGGCGCGCGGTCCGCGATCTCGTCTATCGCGCGATCCGGCGCCATGGCGAGGCGCCCGTCAGCGGCCGGGCGGCGATCGTCGGGCTGGCGCAGGACGAACCCGCGCTGCGCGACCTGTTCGACGGATCGGAGCATGGGCCGGCGCCGCTCGCCGGCAACGAGGTCGGCGCGCTGCCGAGCGCCATGCCGCACTGGCTGCGCGCCCGCTTTGCCGATGCCGTCGACGACACCGATATCGAGAGCCTGACCGGCCGCGCGCCGCTCGATATCCGGGTCAATCTCGCGCGGACGTCGCGGGAGACCGTGCTCGACCCGCTCGACGGCGCGGAGCCCGGCAGGCTGAGCCCCTCGGCGGTGCGCTTGCCGCAGGGATTTCCGATCGAGCAGCACGCGCTCTGGCGCGACGGCCTGGTCGAAATCCAGGACGAGGGCAGCCAGTATATCGTCGACCGATGCGGCGCCGAACCGGGGATGACGGTGGTCGATCTGTGCGCCGGCGCAGGCGGCAAGACGCTCGCGCTGCATGACCGGATGCACGGAGAGGGACGGCTGATCGCCTGCGATGTCGACCGCAAGCGCCTCTCCCGGCTTGCGCCGCGCGCCGAACGGGCCGGGATGACGGGAATCGAGACGCGGCTGCTCGATCCGGGCCAGGAAAGCGCGGCGCTGGCCGATCTGGCGGATGCCGTCGATATCGTGCTGGTCGACGCGCCGTGCAGCGGCACCGGCACCTGGCGGCGCAATCCCGAGGCGCGCTGGCGGCTCGATCCGCAGGCGATCGACCGTTACGCGGCGCTCCAGGCGCATCTGCTCGACACCGCGGTGCCCCTTGTAAAGCCCGGCGGTTTTCTGGTTTACATCGTCTGTTCGCTTCTGGCGCGAGAAGGGGAAGGGCAGATCGCACATTTCCTGAAAACCCGTTCGGATTTCAGCAAGGTGAACCCTGCTAACGAACAGGCCGTGGCGGCGGGCGACGGTTTCATCCTGACCCCGGCGCGCCACGGAACGGACGGGTTTTTCTTCGCAAGGCTGCAACGGTCATGCTAGAAGACCGCACGGAAACTGTAACGGAGCTCATCATGCGCTTTTCGCCGCTCGCCATCGCCATCTCCCTGACGCTCGCCACCGTTTCGAGCGGCGTGCACGGCCAACGGGGCGACGACGATATCGATCCGCGCTCGGTGGCGCTGGTCGAAGCCGGCCGCGCGGCGCTGGCGGAAGGCGACGCGCAACGGGCCGCCGATCTGGTCGAAAGCGCGCTCGCGGTCGATCCGCGCAACCGCGACGGATTCGTCGCGCTGGCCGAAATCTCCGAAGCCAACGGCCTGCCCGGCAAGGCAATCCGCTTCTATCGCGAAGCGCTGACCATCGATCCCAACGATCTTGCGGCGCTGGAAGGCCAGGGCCGGGTGCTGGTGCGGCGCGGGGCGGTCGAACGGGCGCGGCGCAACCTGGTGCGCATCGAGGCGCTGTGCGAGACCGAATGCGCCGAAGCGACGGCGCTGGCCGCCGCGATCGAAAATGGTCCGCCGGCCCGGATGGCCGCGCAACAGGCAGCGACACCGGTGCCGGAAGCCGAAGAGGTCATTACCCCCTGACCGCGTCGATCGCGCGGGCCAGCGCGACATAATCGGCGACCTCCAGCGTTTCGGCGCGGCGCGTTTCGTCGATCCCCAATTCTTCCAGCGATTGAAGCGCATGCGGCACGTTCTTGAGACTTTGCCGCAACATCTTGCGCCGCTGGCCGAACGCGGCCTGGGTCACGGCCCCGATCGTGTCGACGCTGACGCCCGCCGGCGCCGTCTCCGGCACGATATGGACGACCGCCGACATCACCTTGGGCGGCGGAACGAAAGCCGAGCGATGCACTTTCAGGGCGATTTCGGCCGCCGATCGCCACTGGGCGAGGATCGAGAGCCGCCCATAGGCCGCGTCGCCGGGGCCGGCGACGATGCGCCGGGCCACCTCTTCCTGGAACATGAGGGTCAGCGACCGCCACCAGGGCGGCCAGTCCGCGACCGTCAGCCAGCGGACGAGCAGGGCGGTACCGATATTGTAGGGCAGGTTGGCGACGATATGCGCGCCCTCTGCGCCGGCCTCCGGCTCGTCGATCGCCATGGCGTCGCCGGACACCAGCTCGAGCCGGCCGGCGAAATGCGCGGAAAGTTCGGTCAGCGCCGCGATACAGCGATCGTCGCGCTCGACGGCAATGACGCGCGCACCGGCAGCCAGCAACGCCCGGGTGAGGCCGCCCGGCCCGGGGCCGACTTCATAGACCGTTGCTCCGTCGAGATCGCCCGGAATCGCGGCGATCCGGGCGAGCAGCTGGCCGTCGAGAAGGAAATTCTGCCCCAGCGCCTTGTTCGCGCGCAGCCCGTGCCGGGCGATCACGTCGCGCAGCGGCGGGAGTGCCGTCACGCAGCGACGCTGCCTTCGTAGATCGCCCGTTGTTCGGCGCAGAAGCTGGCGAGGCTGATCGCCGCGATCGTCGCGCCCGGATTGGCCCTGTCCTCGCCCGCAATCTCGAAGGCGGTGCCATGATCGGGGGAGGTGCGGACGATCGGCAGGCCCAGGGTCAGGTTCACGCCCTCGTCGAAATGGAGGGTCTTGAGCGGGATCAGCGCCTGGTCGTGATAGAGGCAGAGCGCCACGTCATATTGCGCGCGCGCGGCCTCGTGGAACATCGTGTCGGCCGCAAAGGGCCCGCGCGCGTCAAACCCCTCTTCGCGCAGCTGGGCGATCGCCGGTTCGAGGAAATCGATCTCTTCGCGGCCCAGCGCGCCGAATTCGCCGGCATGGGGGTTGAGCCCCGCAAAGGCGAGCCGCGGGTTCGCGATCCCGAAATTCCGCTCCATCCCGCGCGCCGCCGCGCGTCCCTTGTTGACGATGAGCTCCACCGAAATGACATCGGGCACATCGCGAAGCGGAATGTGCGTCGTGATCGGCACGGTCTTCAGCGTCGGCCCGGCGAGCATCATCGCGGCGTTTTCGCGTCCGACTCCGCATCGTTCGGCGACAAATTCGGTCTGTCCGGCATGGGTGAACCCGATATCGTAGAGCCGGTTCTTCGAAACCGGTCCGGTAACCACGGCCTGCGCGGCGCCGGAACGGGCGAGGCCCACCGCCATTTCGAGCGAATCGAGCGCGCAGCGTGCGCCCTCGGGCGTCGGAAAGCCGGGCTTCACCTGCTCGCCGCTCTCGACGGCCAGCAACGGCAGGGCGCGATCGAATGCCGCGCCCGCCTCGTCGGGCGAACCGATCCGTTCGACCGGCCCATCCCACACGGCGCCCAGCGAACCCGGATCGCCGACGGCGAAAAACGGTTTCAGGTCGTAGGTCCGGCGTTGCGCCCAGCTTTTGCCCGTGATTTCGGGGCCGATACCCGCCGGATCGCCAAGAGAGACTGCTATCGGCGTCATGAAAAACCGGCCTCAGCGATATTCGATGACCGCATCGCGCCGCAGGTCGCGCAGATAGCGCCGCGCCCGGCGGTCGGCGCGTTCCTGCTCCAGGCGCGCCATGATCACGTCCGCATCCGGTTCGGCGCTCGCCGGCGGGTCGTCGCGGCCGCACAGCACGAGCACGCGGACGCCGTCCGTGAGCGAACCGAACGGCGTGGTGGCCTCGCCGATCTGCAGGCTGCCGATATTGCGTTGGAGCACGTCGGGCAGGTCGCCGAGCCGGACACCGTCATTCTGGACGACCTCGCCGCCCAGCTCGGCGGCGATCGTGCTGGCCACGCCGCATCCGCCACCGGCCTGGGTGGCCGAGGACAGCGCCTCGATCTGGGGTTCGGCCACGGCCCGGGTCGTGCCGGGCGGGAAGGTCAGCGTGATCTGCGTGAGGCTCAGCACCGCGTCGCGCGGGTTGCCGACGAGAATCTGCCGCTGGTCGATCAGCGCGATAATCGAAAAACCGCCCGGGATCGGGATCGGCTGGCTGACGCCGCCGACCGGCATCTGGGTGACCACCGCCGCCAGTTCGGGCGGCAGCTGGGCCGGCTGCAGCCAGCCGAGATCGCCGCCGACCGCCGCGGTCGATGCCTGGGAAAACTGCCGGGCATAGGCCTGGAACGAGCCGCCGGACTGGATCTGTTCGAGAATGCGCCGGGCGCCGTCGAGCATCTCGGCCTCATTGTCCGGCCGGGCCGGCAGGTAGATTTCGGCGATCCGGTATTCGGTCTGGCCGCGCGACGCCTCGAGCCGTTCGACGATCGCCTGCACCTCGGCGTCGCTGACCCCGACGGTCGGGTTGACGTAGCGCCGCAACAGCCGGCGCCATGCCAGTTCGCCTTCGATCTGCCGTTTCATCGACCGCGCCGAACTGCCCTGCGTTCTGAGAAATTCGGTGAACTGCTCGGGATCGGCGCCCGAACGCTGGGCGACCTGGGCGAATGTCGCGTCGACATCGGCCGACGGGACCTGGATGTCGTTGGCCCGGGCTTCCTGGATCTGCAGCGTCTCGTCGATCAGGTTGCGGACGATCTGCATGCGCAGCCGCTGGCGCTCCTCGTCGCTGATCTGCGCGGCGCTGTTCGCCGCGAGAAACAGGTTGAGCCGGTGATCGACATCGGTGCGGGTGACGATCTCGCCATTCACGATCGCCGTCGGTTTGCGGATGTTCGGATCGCGCTCGCCGAACACCGTAAAGGTCGACGGTAGGTCGAGCTGCGCCGCCGTATTGGCCATCGCTTCGTCGGCCGTCTGGGTCGCGCCGTGCGATGTCGCGAGCGCCGCAAGGCCCGCAACCGCGAATATCTTGATGGTCCGGCGCATTCCGCGCCCTCGAAACTGTTCACGCATTACTGTAAAGAATCCCATATCTGCCGAGGCCCAAGGCCAGCAATTGTGTCGCCTCTATTAGAACGAATGTTCCTGAACCATAGCTTAGCGGCCCAAATTGGTTAAGGCAAAGCGTAGCAGGAAAGTGTCGCCCCGCCGCGCGTCGCCGGTGTCGTCATAATCGCGCCGCCAGGTGAATCCGAATTCGAGGCCCTCGTCCTCATAGCCGAATCCGAGCCGGGTGCGGACCGGTTCGAAACCGTCCGACTGCGATATCGGATCCTCCTGCCGGCTCGTCAGGTCGATCACGGCCGAACCGAAGATCGACCAATAGTTGCCGAGCGCGACCCGGGCGGAACTCCGCAGTTCCTCGCGGTCGCGCAAATCCTCGACATTGAAGGTGATGTCCCGGTTGAGCCGGAGATAGCCGATCTCGGCATAGGTGGTGCGCGAGCCGATCGCGAAGTCTATCTCGTTGCGGCGCAGCTCGAGATTGTCCTTGTCGAGTCGGAACCGGTGGGTGAGGGCCAGAAACCGCCCATAGCGGATTTCCGTCCGTCCGACGAAATCGGAAAAGCGCGAGGCGAGGCCGGTTCCGGTCGGAAAAAGCGTCGGCTCGCGGCTGAAACGGTAGCTTTGCGCCAGGCTCGAGCGGAGCGAAAAGCGCGGCAGGTCGAGCGCATATTCGCCGCCATAGGTAACGCGCGCGCCGTCCTCGAACCGGTCGTAGCCGGGAAACCGGTTGAGGGCGAACACGTTCGCGCTTTCGAGCTCGATCGACCGCGAATCCTCGTTCGGCACTTCGAGATTGGACAGCGGGGGCGTCGCCACGAACTGCACGCGCGGCGTGATCCGCTGGACGCCGCCCAGAACCTCGCCCACGAACGGCCAGGCGACATCGGCCGCGACCGCGCCGATGCCGCGAAACTGCCAGCCTTCCTCGCCCCGGTAGAGACCGGTGAGCGTGTCGGCATTTTCGTCGGAATGATAGGCATCGCCGCGGACGAGCGCGGTCAGCGTGACCTGCTGGCCCATGGTCGTGATCCGGCTCAAGCTCCATTCGGCACTGGCGAACGCGCGCTGCGTGTCCTGCCCTTCGGTGCGCACGATGCCGAGCGAATTGGCCTGGAGCTTGACCGTGCCGCCGAGCCAGTCCTCGTTCATCCGCAGCCGATAGTCGATCACCGGAATCACGAACGGCTGCTGCCCGGAGTCCGAGGTCACCCGGAGATCCTGGACGGCCCAGCCGGCAAGCGAGAAATAGCTGTCGACCCCGATCCGCTCGGCCGCCACGGTCGAACGCAGCCGGTCGTCGCGCGAAATGTCGTAGCGCCGCAGAAACGTATCGTCGGTGGTCAGCCGGCCAGAACCGCTGATGCTCCAATAGGGCGTGAACTGGAACCGCCCATTGCCTTCGATATAGCCTCGGAAGTCCTTGTTGCCGTTGGTGGTGAAACCGCCGCCGGGAAGCGGGTCCCGGCGCGTGCCGTAGGTCGCCATGCCGCCGATCTGAAACGCGCCTTCGGCCGCCAGGTTGCGGTAGTTGGCGGAGATCGAGGGCAGGACTTCGGTGTAGAGGCGCGGGGTGATGGTCAGATCGCGATTGGGCGCGATCTGGAGGTAATAGGGAATGCCGATTTCCAGCCCGTTGGTCCGGCTCAGGCGGAGGTCCGGGACGAGGAAGCCGCTGGAGCCGCCGGCCGTGCCGTCCGGATGCGAGAAGGCCGGGAGCGCCATGATGGTGACCCCGAAGAGCTCGAACCGGGCATTGCTGTAGCGGATGCGGTTCGTCGCGGGATCGTGGACGATCCGCGCCGCGGTGATCCGCCAGCTCGGCCGCCGCGGTTCGCCGTCATAACCCACCGCCCGATAGGGGGTGTACGCCGCGTTTTCGAGGGTCGATACGCCGTCGGTCCGGTTGCCCTGGCGCGCGGCGAGACGGCCGCCATTTTCCAGGACGATCAGCAGATTGTCGACCATGCCGTCGCGCAGCGTGTCGGTCAGCGTCGCCGCATCGGCATAGGCGGTCTCGCCCTGCGGCGATCGCACCGCGACATTCCCGCTCGCTTCGACCGATCCAGTGCGCCGGTTCCAGACGACGCGGTCGGCGCGGAGCCGCGCGCCGGCCCGCACGAGCTGCACGTCGCCGGTGGCGGTCACGATATCGGCCTCGCCGTCATAATCGACCGTCTGCGCGCTGAACGCGATCTCGTCCGGACTCTCGGGCGATGCGAGCGGCGGGATTTCGGTGTCGGTGAATATGACCGGCGGGATCATGTCCCGGAAACCGACCGGCGCTTCGCCCTGCGCATGGGCCGGGTTCGCGGAAACGATCAAAACCAGCGGCAGCGCGGTCAGGCTGAGGATATGGCTACGCGTCAAAATTACCACCGGTCACTGTAACGGCCCTTCGGCCGCGCCTATCGCACCCCGCGCGCGATGCTGCAATCGCCTTTGCCAGAGCCTGAACGCTCGGCTATCGGGAGAGAAAGTCATGACATCCCCATAGCGGCAGGAGAATAACGATTTCCATTCCAGTCACCTTCGTTTCGTCCGTTCCCGACAACTCGTCCGCGCTCATCGTGCCGCTCGGCAAGGGCAAGCCGCTCGATACGGCGACCAAAGAGCTGTCCGGAGAGGCCGCGAAACTGATCAGGCGCGCCGCCGAGGCCAGCCGGTTCGAAGGCGATCTCGGTTCGATCGTGGAGATTTTCGACGAAACGGAGCACGGAACCCGCCGGATCGTGATCGTCGGTACCGGCAACGGGGACGACAGCGAGTCGCTCCAGAAGGCCGGCGGCGCGGCGATGGCGAAACTGCTGACGTCGGGCGAGACCGGGCTGACGTTCGATGCGCGTTCGAGCGGCGAAAAGGACGCCGGATCGCGCATGGCGTTCGGCGCGCTCCAGCGCAGCTGGCGGCTCGACAGCTATCGGACGAAGGCGCCGCCCAAGACCAAGCCGACGGTCGAGGAGATCAGCGTCGTCGCGAGCGACGCGGAGGCCAAGCGCTGGGACCATTTCGAGGCGGTCTATGCCGGCATCGCGCTGGCGCGCGAACTGGTGACCGAACCGCCGAACGTGATCCATCCGCAGGGCTTCGTCGAACGCTGCCGCCCGTTGGGCGAGCTCGGCATCGAGATCGAGGTGCTCGACCGGGACGAGATGGCCGAACTCGGCATGGGCGCGCTGCTGGGCGTCGCGCAGGGCTCGATCCGCGAACCCAAGCTGCTCGTCATGCGCTGGGACGGCACCGGCGGGACCCAGAAGAACCCGGTCGCCTTTGTCGGCAAGGGCGTGACGTTCGATACCGGCGGCATCTCGCTCAAGCCCGGCCCGGGGATGGAGGACATGAAGTTCGACATGGGCGGCGCCGCGGCTGTCGCGGGCGCGATGCGCACGCTGGCGGGCCGCAAGGCCAAGGCCCATGTCGTCGGCGTGTGCGGGCTCGTCGAGAACATGCCGGGCAGCAACGCCCAGCGGCCGAGCGATATCGTGACGACGATGTCGGGCCAGACGGTCGAAGTGCTCAACACCGACGCCGAGGGCCGGCTCGTGCTGTGCGACGCGATGCACTGGACGCAGGAGAAATATTCCCCGGACGTCATGGTCGACCTTGCCACGCTCACCGGGGCGATGATCATCGCGCTCGGCAACGAGCATGGCGGCTGCTTTTCGAACGATGACGGGCTGGCGGACCAGCTGCTCGCCGCGGGCACCGGAAGCGGGGACAAATTGTGGCGGCTGCCGCTCGGCAAGGCGTATGACAAGCTCATCGATTCGCCGATCGCCGACATCAAGAATGTCGGGCCGCGCGAGGCGGGATCGATCACCGCCGCGCAGTTCCTCCAGCGCTTCGTCAAGGACGGCGTCAAATGGGCGCATCTCGACATCGCCGGCATGGTCTGGATGAAATCGGCGTCCAACCTCTGGGACAAGGGGGCGACCGGTTATGGCGTCCGCCTGCTCGACCGCTTCATCGCCGATAATTTCGAGGGGTAGCGGAGCGGCGTGCAGGTCGATTTCTATCAGCTCGCCGGCACGCCGATAGAGGCCGTCGTGCCGCAGCTCGCGGCGAAGGTGCTGGAAAGCGGCGAGCGGCTGCTGATCGTTTCCGGGGAGGAGCGGGTGCGGGCGCTGCTCGACGAGGCGCTCTGGACCCATGATCCGCTGTCCTTCCTGCCGCACGGACCGGACACCGACGAGAGGGCCGCGGATCAGCCGATTCTGCTCTCGGAAAGGCCGGAAGCCGTGAACCAGGCGAAATTTGCGATGCTGGCGGACGGGATATGGCGCGACGCCGCGCTCGGGTTCGCGCGGGTTTTCTATCTGTTCGACGCCGACCGGCTCGACGACGCGCGCAACGCCTGGCGCAGCCTGGCCGGAAAGGACGATGTCGAGCCGCGCTACTGGAAGCAGGAGGGCGGGCGCTGGCGGCAGGGGCCGTGACGGCCGGAGGACCGACGGCACAGCCCACTTGCGCCTTTTGCGGCTTGCCACTAAGCGGGCCGGAAATTCCCCTCATCATCCATCGGAGTTCAGCCCATCATGGCCGTGACACGCACTTTCTCCATCATCAAACCCGACGCCACGCGCCGCAACCTGACGGGCGCGGTCACCAAGATGCTCGAAGAGGCCGGCCTGCGGGTCGTCGCCTCGAAGCGCATCCGGATGACGCAGGAACAGGCCGAAGGATTCTATGCGGTCCACAAGGAACGGCCCTTCTTCGGCGATCTCGTCGAATTCATGACCTCCGGCCCCGTAGTCGTGCAGGTGCTCGAAGGCGAGGACGCCGTCGCCCGCAACCGCAAGATCATGGGCGCGACGAACCCCACCGATGCCGACGAGGGCACGATCCGCAAGACCTACGCGGAATCGATCGAGGCCAATTCGGTCCACGGCTCGGACAGCGACGAGAATGCCGCGATCGAGATCGCGTTCTTCTTCGCCGATCACGAAATCGTCGGCTAGGCGTTATTCAAGAAACTCGGCGAGAGGCTGGAGCTTTTTCGGCGCGACGAAGCTCCAGCTCTTTCTGAGCCAACCCGCGATATGATCCCAGTCGACCGCGCCGCTATCGAGCCGGATCGCGATCCAGCCTGACGGGCCGTAATAGGCGGGGCGATAATAGAGATCGGGCTCGGCCTCGATCAGCGCCGCCTGCTCGTCGACCCCGCTCGTCTTGACGAGCAGCGCGATCGCGTCCTCGCCATGATGGCGAACCGAGACATAGGCGAAGAATTTGCCGGTTTTCTCGCTGCCGACCCGCCAACCCGGCGCGCCGTGCGACGTTTTCGCATGGGTTTCGGGCAGCGCCAGCGCCAGCGCGCCGACCTTCGCGACCAGCCAGTCCGGATCGAGCTGCCGGGAGACCAGCTCGGCGAGGACGCGCGGATAGAGCTGATGCTCCGCGATCCGGATGCGGTTCGCGAGCCGTTCGGGCGTGTCGTCCGGCAGGATCGCGACCTCGGTCTGGCCGAGGATCGGCCCGTCGTCGAGCGTCGCCG
The DNA here is from genome assembly GCF_052168275.1 of Parasphingopyxis sp. GTDB lineage: Bacteria > Pseudomonadota > Alphaproteobacteria > Sphingomonadales > Sphingomonadaceae > Parasphingopyxis. The sequence goes on from NZ_JBQLZM010000135.1 coordinate 63,489, forward strand.
TCACCAGGTGCACGGTGCAGCCGGAAACGGCATCGCCCGCGTCCAGCGCGCGCCGATAGGTGTCGAGCCCCTTATATTTGGGGAGCAGCGAGGGATGGATGTTGAGCATCCGGCCCTCCCACTTGCCGACAAACTCTTCCGACAGAATCCGCATATAGCCGGCGAGCACGACATAGTCGGCGCCGGCCTCGCGGATTTCGCGGTCCATGACCGCGTCGAACGCGGCGCGCTCCATGCCCTTGTGGCTCCGGGCGAAGGTCGGCACGCCTTCGGCGGCGGCCAGCTCCAGCCCTCGCGCTCCGGGATCGTTCGCGGCGACCAGCACGATCTCGTACGGACAGTCGTCATGCTTCGCGGCGTATAGAAGGGCGGCCATGTTGGTCCCGCGCCCGGAGATCAGGACGGCGACGCGGGCGCGTTCAGCCATTATGGGTGGCGCTCCATGCCGACCTGGCCGACCAGTCGTCGGCCGATCCGGACACCGTGCAGCCGCGATCGCCCGCGGCGACATGCCCGATCCGGTGGACCGTCTCGCCGGCCTCGGCCAGCGCCGCCGAGACCGCATCGGCCCGGTCTTCCGCCACGATCAACGCCATGCCGATCCCGCAGTTGAAGGTGCGCGCCATTTCCGCAGGTTCGATATTCCCCTGCGCCTGGAGGAAGGCCATCAGCCGGGGCTGGTCCCAGTTCGCCGCGTCGACATGGGCGTGCAGCCCGTCGCCGAGCACGCGCGGTATATTCTCGAGCAGGCCGCCGCCGGTGATATGCGCCATCGCCAGGATATCGCCGGCGCGGACGCGGGGCAGCACGGATTTGACGTATATCCGGGTCGGCTCGATCAGCGCGTCGACGAGCAGCCGGTCCTGGTCGAACGGGGCCGGGCGGTCGAGCTTCCAGCCCTTGTCGGCCGCCAGCTTGCGGACCAGCGAATAGCCGTTGGAATGGACGCCGGAGGAGGCGATGCCGAGAATGACGTCGCCCGCCGCGACGTCGGCGCCGGTCAGCGCCTCGCCACGCTCCACCGCGCCGACGCAGAAGCCGGCGAGATCGTAGTCGCCATCGGCATACATGCCGGGCATCTCGGCGGTCTCGCCCCCGATCAGCGCGCATCCGGCCTGCTTGCAGCCCTCGGCGATCCCCGCGACGACGCGTTCGGCGACGCCGGTGTCGAGCTTCCCGGTCGCGAAATAGTCGAGGAAGAAAAGCGGTTCCGCGCCCTGCACGATCAGGTCGTTGACGCACATCGCGACGAGATCGATGCCGATTCTGTCGTGCCGGTCATGTTCGATCGCCAGCTTGACCTTGGTGCCGACGCCGTCGTTCGCCGCGACGAGCAGCGGATCGGAATAGCCGGCGGCCTTGAGATCGAAGAAGCCGCCGAAGCCGCCGAGATCGGCGTCCGCCCCCGGCCGCGCGGTGGCCCGGGCGAGCGGCGCGATCGCCTTGACCAGCGCGTTGCCGGCGGCGATCGAGACTCCGGCTTTCTCATAGCTATAGGGCTCGGGCGAATTGTGCTTGGCGTTCATGTTTATAGCGACTAGCCACATCGCTCTTGGATTTCCACGGCCAAGTCGCCAAAAGGCCCACAATGCATTTCGTAATCCGTAATCTGAAAAAGCTGTTGGTGCTCGCACTCGCCGGTATCGGCGCGACGGGCATCCTGCTCGCGCAGCAGACGCGGGATAATTCGCGCGACTTCGGGTTCGACGCGGGGGCCAGCTACGAAGTCACCGGAATCACGGTCGACGCGTCCGGCGAGGATGCCGAAGAGGCGCGGCGCAACGCCTGGGAACAGGCGCAGCGCGAAGGCTGGCGGATGCTCTATGCGCGGGTTAATGGCGGGCCCGCGTCCCGGGCGCCCAATCTCAGCGATTCGTCGCTGAGCGCCGTCGTCACCGGAATCATCGTCGAGGAAGAGCAGATCGGCCCGACGCGCTATGTCGCGCGGCTCGGCGTGATGTTCGATCGCGCGCGCGTCAGCCGCTATCTGGGCGTGTCCGGCGTCATCCGCCGCTCGCCGCCGATGCTGGTCCTGCCCGTGCAATGGGTGGGCAGCACGCCGACGAGCTTCGAGGAACGCACGCCCTGGGAGCGCGCCTGGCTGCGCTTCCGGTCCGGCGAGAGCCCGATCGACTATGTCCGCGCCAGCGGCACCGGACCGACCCCGCTGCTGCTCACCGTCGGCCAGACCGGGCGGCCCGGGCGCGGCTGGTGGCGGTTCCTGCTCGATTCCTACGGCGCGGCCGATGTCGTCGTGCCGGTCGTCCATCTTCATTATGCCTATCCGGGCGGCCCGGTGTACGGCCGCTTCGTGGCCTATCACGGCCCCGACCGGCGTAAGATCGCGCAATTCTCGCTGCGCGTCCGCAGTTCGGAAAGTCTCGACCAGCTGCTCGACGAAGGCGTGCGGCGGATCGACGCCGCCTATACCCAAGCGCTCGAGGACGGCCGGCTGCGCCCCGATCCGTCGCTGAACTTCGAGTTCGGGATCGACGAGGAGGCGTTGGAAGAGGCGCTGGACGAGCTCCAGGGCAGCGTCGCGGCCGCCGACACGCCGCCGGCCGAACAGGCCGTCAACACCGAACAGGCCACGGCGACCGGCCGCTATACAATACAGGTCGTGACGCCGGACGCCAACGCGGTGCGCAACAGCGAGGCGCTGGTCCGCGGCACGCCGGGCGTGCGCGGCGCGACGACGTCGAGCCTTGCGATCGGCGGCGTATCGCTGATGGAGGTCAATTATATCGGCGATCTCGATACGCTCGCATCGGCGCTGGCGGCGCGCGGGTTCCAGGTTCAGCGCGGCGCCGGGACGTTGCGGATCAGCCGGGGCGGCGGTTCCGAGGGATCGGATACGCCCGACGGCCCATGAGCCGCCTCCGATGAGCCAGATTGCGCTCCCGCTCGACTGGCCGGACGCCGGGAACGATGCGGCTTTCATCGTCGATGCGAGCAACAGCGAAGCCGTCCGCCATCTCGATCACTGGTCGTTATGGCCGGTACGGACGACCCTGCTGACCGGGCCGCGCAAATCGGGCCGCTCGACGCTCGGGCGGATTTTCGCGCGCAGGAGCGGCGGCCGCGTGATCGACGATGCCGACCTGTCGGCCGAGGAGACGCTGTTCCACGCCTGGAACGCGGCGCAGGCCGACCGGCAGCCGCTGCTGATCATCGCCGACGAGCCCCCGCCGCGCTGGGAGATCGCCTTGCCGGACCTGCGGACCCGCATCGCGGCGACTCCCAAGGTCCGGATCGGGGAACCGGGCGACCAGCTGATCGAAGCCCGTCTCCAGCGCCATTTCGGCGGACAGGGCATGGCGATTCCGCAAAATGCGATCGACTATCTGCTCAAGCGCATGGATCGCAGCCATTATGCGCTGCACCACCTGATGGAAACGCTCGACCGGCTGGCGTTCGAACGGCGCAGCCGGATCACGCTGGGGCTGGTGCGGGACGCGATGAAGGAACTCGGTTTCATCGACCTGTAACATAGAAACCGCTAAAGGCCTGTCATGGACGAGTATAATCCCGAACATATCACCGAGGATTTTTCGCGCGAGACCGAAGCGGAGCCCGGCACAGAGGATCGCTATTTCAACCGCGAGCTGAGCTGGCTCGGCTTCAACGAACGGGTACTCGAGGAAGCGCGCAACCCGGCGCATCCGCTGCTCGAACGGCTGCGCTTCCTGTCGATATCGGGCAACAATCTCGACGAGTTCTTCATGGTCCGCGTCGCGGGCCTCAAAGGGCAGCAGCTCCAGGGCGTCGAGATGCGCTCGGCCGACGGGATGACGCCCAGCCAACAGCTCGCCGCGGTCGCCGAGCGCGCCAACGCGCTGATGGACGAGCAGCAGCGGGTCTGGACCGAACTCCGCGCGGCGCTGGCCGAGGCCGAGATTTTCGTGCTGTCGGACACCGAGATCGAGG
>NZ_JBQLZM010000136.1:0-5625 GCF_052168275.1 Parasphingopyxis sp.
GCCGGCGGGCGAGGCACGGGCGGGCGCGGTGCTACGGTCGGCCGTTGGATGACTACCGGCGGCGGCGGCGTCACCACGACGGGAGGTGGCGGAACCGGAATTTCCGGCGGCGGCGGCGGCAATTCTTCCTCGGGAGGCGGCGGTTCGTCCTCGACGTCGAAAACGGTGAGGTCCTCCTGCACCTGCCTGGCGACCTTCACGGCCAAACCCGAAATCAGCGCATAGGCGAGGAGAACGTGAAGGATCGCAACAGCGACGATCGCCGTCAGCCTTCGCGAGCTCATCTTCTGATCAGCATAGGCCATTAAATTATGAAACTCCCTCCAAAGCCCGGTGTCCATAAAGCGCCAGTTCATCTGGCTTAGCAAAAAGGACAGTCATTCAACGCGAAGCGAACACTGCCCGAAGGACGTCGATTCCCTACCGTCGACAATCACGTTACGCAACAGTTACCCGCTTGGCCAGATACGATACAAGACGATTGTCCGCGCCCAATGTTCCAAAGGAGGATTTTGATGCCGAGACTCGCCAGTTTGATCATCGGTTTCGGACTGATCTTCACCGCCGTCGATGGCGCGGAATCTCAGGAGTTTACGGCGGCGCCGGATCTCACTTACGCCGACATGGCCGACCTGGCGCTGGGCGCCCCGATCGTCGCGCTGGCACGCGTCGAAAGGGCCCGCCGTCTGGACGCGGAGCGCGCGGTCGGCGTCGCGCCGAACCATGTCCGTTTCTACGTCGAGGTCGAATTGGATACCCTGATTCGCAGCCCCGATGCCGTGCCCGGCCGGGTCAGCTATCTCGTCGACGTCCCGCACGACGCCGATGGACGGCGCCCGCGGATCCGCGATCGGCAGGTTATCCTGCTGGCCGCGCCGGTGCCTGGCCGCCGCGGCGAACTCCAGCTGATCGCGCCCGACGCGCAGCTCGATTGGAGCGAGGATCGCGAACGTACGATCCGGAATATCCTGTCCGAAGCGGCGTCGGACGATGCGCCGGGCACCGTGACCGGCGTCGCCAACGCATTCAGCGTGCCCGGCACGTTGCCGGGCGAAAGCGAAACGCAGATATTTCTGGCGACGAGCGACGGGCGCCCGGTTTCGCTCAGCATCCTGCGCCGCCCGAACCAGGAACCGCGATGGGCCGTCTCGTTGAGCGAAATCGTCGAACGGGCCTCCCCGCCGCCGGCGCGCGACACGCTGCTCTGGTATCGCCTCGCCTGTTTCCTTCCCGACCGCCTGCCCGAAGTCAGCATGGAAAATCTGGATCGCGACCGGATGGCGGTCGCGCGCGCGGACTACCGGATGGTCATGGAGGATCTTGGGCCCTGCCCGCGGCAACGCGGTTGACGACGGGGCTCAGCCCGCTGCGAACAGGTTCGGAAAATCGCGCGCAAAGGCTTCCAGATGCGCGCCGCCGTCCACGAACAGCGTCTGCCCGGTGACCGCTTCGGCCTGGGCGAGCCAGGCGACCGCGTCGGCAACCTGGGCGGGCGCCGGCAACTTTCCGAGCGGCATGGCCTCGGCCGTGCGTTCGAGCATCTTGCCGTCATAGTCACTGGTCGGGATCGTCAGTCCGGGCGCGACCGCATTGACCCGGATATCGGGCGCGAGTTCCCGGGCGAGGATTGCGGTCAGCCCGGCAAGCGCCTGTTTGGACAGCGTGTAGCTGAACTGGTCGCCATGCGGATGCGCGATGCGCTGATCGAGGATGTTGACGATCACCGCGCCGCCCTTGCGCTTTTGCCCGGCGAAGCATTTGGCGAGGACGGCCGGCGCGGCGCAATTGATGGCATAATGGGAGAGCAGCGTGTCCATCGTCGCGCTTTCCGGCCGGTCGCCGCCGAACCGCGCGGCGCTGTTCACGAGCAGGTCCGGCGCCGACCCGAACCGGTCGGCCACCGCATCGACGAGATGTTCGGCCTGAACCCCATCCGAAAGATCCGCGACTATGCCCTGCCATTGCACGCCCGCCTGCTCGATCGCCGCCAGCAGCGACGGCTCGGGATCGGCATCCTCCGACGCGTGCAACGCGAGCGCATAGCCATCGCGGGCCAGACGCGCCGCGATCGCCGCGCCGAGGCGGCGGCATCCGCCGGTGACGAGCGCCAGCCTCACCGCCTGTTCCGGACCATCGTGATGCCGATCTCCTCGCCATTCTCCGAAATGGCGAGCTTCACGATGTTGACCGTCACCTGCAGGACACGTGTGTCCTGCAGAAAGATCGTGTCGGCGATATGGTCGGCCACCGCCTCGATCAGCGTGAAGTGACGATCCTTGGGCAGCGCGTCGGTCATCGCGTGCTTGAGGTCCATATAGTTTTTGGAGCGCGACAGCGGCGTATCCGGTTCGAACCGGTCACGCGCCTCCATGTCGGCCGACACCGATATGCGCAGCGGCTGCGGCAGCTTGGTCTCTTCGGAATAGATGCCGGTCAGGATCATGACTTCGACGTCGCGCACTTCGAGCCGCAGCATGTCGGTTCCCGGCTCGGTCATTTGGCTGGCCATAGATGATTCGCGCTTTCCTTTTGCCCGCGAACCGCTAATCGCCACGGCCGCCAAGGTAAATGGCAAGGTAAATGGCCAGCGATATTCCGTGATCACCCTCCAGCCTCTCTCCGCCGTCTCGCCCGATGCGATCGAAGCCCTGCTCGACCTCTCGTTCGGAGCAGATCGGCACGGGCGCACCGCCTATGCTGTCCGGGCGGGAACCGAACCGGACCGAGTGCTGTCCTTCGTCGCGCTGAGCGACGGCGCGCTGGCCGGATCGCTGCAAAGCTGGCCGGTCCGGCTCGACGCGCCCGACGGCCGATGCCGGCCGCTCGTCATGGTCGGCCCGGTCGCCGTCCATCCCGGTCACCAGAACCAGGGCATCGGCAAGCATATGACGCGGGTCGTGACGCAGCGGCTGGATCTCGCCGGCCGGTCGGCGATGATGATCGGCGATCCCGATTATTACGAACCCTTCGGCTTTCGCTCGGGGCCGGCCGGCGGCTGGACCCTGCCCGGCCCGGTCGAGCCGCACCGGATATTGCTGCGCGCGGCCGGCGACGACTGGCCCGCCGAAGGCCGCCTCGGACCGGATCTTTTGCGCTCGGGCGAGGGATTGCCTAACTAACGCCCATGGCCGCCCCTCCCGACAATCTTGGACCTCTCTCGCTGGACGCCATCGCGAAGCTGGCGGAGGACCGGAACCTGCCGCCGGTCGAGCAATGGCATCCGGAGCGCGAAGGCGAAATCGATATCCGCATCGCCCGCGACGGGACCTGGTATCACGAGGGCGATCCGATCAATCGCCCCGCCCTCGTCCGGCTGTTCTCGACAATCCTGCGCCGCGAGCCCGATGGCAGCCATGTGCTTGTCACACCAGGTGAGAGACTGACGATCGATGTGGAGGATGCGGCGTTCCTCGCGGTCGAGATGAAAATCGCCGAAGACCCGGCAGCGGGCCAGCAGGCGATATTCCGGCTCAACACCGGCGACATTATCGTTGCGGGTCCGGAACATTCCCTCGAACTGCGCGGCGAGGGCGAGGCGGCGCTGCCCTATCTCCACGTCCGCGGCAATCTCTGGGCGCTGCTCGCGCGGCCCGTCTATTACGAACTGATGGAGCGGGCGATCGCGCACGACCCGGTCGGCATTGCCAGCAACGGCGCCTTCTTTCCCCTCACCCCGGGGGGCACGCCCGCATGAGCCTGGTGACCCAGCTCCGCGCCCGGCTCGACCGGTCGCACGGCCTCGATCTCGATATCTTCGAATCGGACATTCGCGGCGAGGATATCCGCGCGCGGGGCGCGGCGGTGGACGCGGCGGTGTTGATCCCGGTCGTCGACCGCCCCGCGCCGACCGTCATCCTCACCCAGCGGACCGACGAACTGCCGAGCCATCCCGGGCAGGTGGCCTTTCCAGGCGGCAAGGTCGATCCCGGCGACGAGGGGCCGGTCGGCGCCGCGCTGCGCGAAGCGGAGGAGGAAATCGCCCTGCCGCGCGACCGGGTGGAACTGGTCGGCACGACCGATCTCTACCTGACCGGCACCGGGTTCCATATCACGCCGGTCATCGGCGTCGTCCCGCCCGGCATCGATCTCGTGCCGGAAGCGGGCGAGGTCGCCGCGATTTTCGAAGTGCCGCTCGAAACGCTGCTCGATCCGGCGAACTACCGGGAACGCGAAATCGAGTGGCAGGGACGCCTGCGCCGCTATCACGAAATGTACTGGGAAGACCGCCGCATCTGGGGCGTGACGGCCTCGATCATCATGAACCTGTCGCGCCGGCTGCGTGCGGCGACAGAAGGTTCCTCCCTGTCGCGCAGCGATGGGAAGAATTTGAGATGAGGCTGCCCGATTCCGAATGGCGGCACTGGCCGGGGATGGACGCGCTGCTGGCGGCGCTCGATGCCGAACGGGGCAAGGTCCGCTTCGTCGGCGGGGCGGTGCGCGACAGCCTGCTCGGGATCCCGGTCGAGGATGTCGACTGCGCGACCGTCTTTCCGCCCGAAGACGTGATGCGGCGGCTCCAGGCGGCCGATATCAAGGTCGTGCCCACGGGCCTCAAGCACGGCACCGTCACCGCCGTCATCGGCGGCAAGCCGATCGAAGTCACGACCCTGCGCCGCGATGTCGACACCGACGGCCGGCATGCGACGATCGAATATAGCGAGGATTGGGAAGAGGATGCCGCGCGCCGCGACTTCACGATCAACGCGCTGTCCGCCGATCCGCTGTCCGGCGAGATATTCGACTATTTCGGCGGCGAGGCGGACCTCGAGGCGCGCCGCGTGCGCTTCATCGGCCTGCCCGCCGAGCGGATCGCCGAGGATCATTTGCGGATATTGCGCTTTTTCCGCTTCCATGCACGCTTCGGCGCCGGCCTGCCCAACCCGGCCGGCCTCGCCGCGGCGGAAAAATACGCCAAGAGCCTGATGGCGCTGTCGCGCGAGCGCATCGCCGACGAATTGCTCAAGATCCTCGCCCTGCCCGATCCGTCGGACACGGTGGCGCTGATGATCGAGCGCGGCATCTTCGCGCCCGTGCTGCCGGAGGTCGTCAGCGCCGACGGGCTGGTCCGGCTGATCGGCCGCGAGCAGGCCTTCGACCAGCCCGGCGACCCAATCCGCCGCCTCGCCGCCCTGCTGCCGCCCGAACCCGATACGGCGCGGAGCGTCGCCACCCGGCTCAAGCTCTCGCGCGCCCAGCGCACCCGCCTGGCCACGGCGACCGCGCGCATACCCGGCGACACCGCCGAGCCCCGCGCCCTCGCCTATCGCCACGGCATGGAGGGCGCGATCGACCGGCTGCTGCTCTGCCCGACCAACGATATCGTCACCGGCAACGCCCTCGCCCATCTCATCGCCAACCCGCCGCCCGCGCAGATGCCGCTCAAGGGCGGCGAGCTGATCGCGATGGGCGTGGAAGCGGGCCCCGAGGTGGCGGCGAAGCTGCGGGAGATCGAGGAAGCGTGGATCGCCGAGGATTTTCCGGACGAGGCGCGGGTGCGGGAGATTGCCGGCGCGCTGATCTCCTAGCGGGCGACAACAATGGAGAGGGTGGGATATGGCAAACGCAATCAGAGGAAGCTGCCTGTGTGGATCGGTAGCGTTCGAAATCACGGGCAAGATCGGCCCG
>NZ_JBQLZM010000137.1:0-10743 GCF_052168275.1 Parasphingopyxis sp.
CGCCTTGGCATGCTTGATCACGCCGCCGATATAATAGAGGCACATTTCGGAAAGGCCCGCATAGCCGTTGCCGGCGAAGAGCGGCTTGTCGCCGTCCCAGATCGACATATGCGTGTGCATACCCGATCCGTTATCCTGCTTGATCGGCTTGGGCATGAAGGTCGCGGTCTTGCCATAGGCCTGGGCGACCATGTGAACGACATATTTGTAGACCTGCATCCGGTCCGCGGTCTCGACGAGCGAGCCGAAGGTCAGGCCGAGCTCATGCTGCGCCGCCCCGACCTCGTGGTGATGCTTGTCCATCGGCAGGCCCATCTCGATCATTGTCGAGACCATCTCGGCGCGGATGTCCATGGCGCTGTCGACCGGCGGGACCGGGAAATAGCCGCCCTTGGCGCGCGGCCGGTGCGCCATGTTGCCCATCTCATATTCGCGCCCCGAATTGGTCGGCAGCTCGATATCGTCGATCTTGAAATAGCTCCGGTCGTAGCCGTCCTCGAAGCGAACATCGTCGAACATGAAGAATTCGGCTTCGGGGCCGACATAGACGGTGTCGCCGACGCCCGACGCCTTGACGAAGGCTTCCGCGCGCTTGGCGGTCGAACGCGGATCGCGCCCGTACAGCTCGCCGGTGCCCGGTTCCACGATGTCGCAGCAGATGGCGAGCATCGGCGTTGCCGAGAAGGGATCCTCGTAGACGGCGTCGAGATCGGGCCGGAGGATCATGTCGGATTCGTTGATCACCTTCCAGCCGGCGATCGAGGAGCCGTCGAACATCAGCCCGTCTTCGAGCGCGTCTTCGTCCATGACGCCCGAACACATCTGGAGATGCTGCCATTTGCCCTTCGGATCGGTGAATCTGAGGTCGACCCACTCGATCTCCTCTTCCTTGATCCGTTTGATAATATCTTTTGCGCTGGTCGTCATGAAACTTTGCCTTCCTCTCACTGGGGTCCGGAGTAAGAAACCTATACTATTCTTCGCAGTTGCACAAAAATTTTTTTGCAGTGCGTTATAACCGATCAGACGGCGTCGGAGTCCTGCTCGCCGGTGCGGATGCGAATGGCGCGGTCCACCGTCGACACGAAGATCTTGCCGTCCCCGATCCGGCCGGTCTGCGCCGCATTCTGGATCGCCTCGACCACCCGGTCGGCAAGGCCGTCGTCGACGACCGCCTCGAGTTTCACCTTGGGCAGGAAGTCGACGACATATTCGGCGCCGCGATACAGCTCGGTATGGCCCTTCTGCCGGCCGAAGCCCTTGGCCTCGGTTACGGTCATGCCGGTCACGCCGACATCGTGGAGCGCTTCCTTCACCTCGTCGAGCTTGAACGGTTTGATGATCGCTTCGATTTTTTTCATGGGCGCGTCTTCCTCCGGCTGCGGCCGATGCCGCGTTGCATCAGTCATAAGCGGGCAGGGGCCCGACTCGCAAGCGGCATCGTGGGGCGCCGCGGCCCCGTCGCGCCGCGTTGGACGCATCGTCCGGAGAGACCCCGCGCGGCGGGGCGAAAGCCCAGCAGGACGGGCCGCAGCCGGGATCGGCCCCGTCCCGTTTTCCGGGCCGTCTGCCGCTAACCGCCTGTTCCGTAGCGGAAATACCACGATGCTTGTCGGAGCGGGGACAATCGTAAGGACTTGAACATGCGTAACACACATCTACTCGGCGCCGCGATCTTCACCGGTGCCATGCTTTCGACCCCGGCCTTGGCCCAGTCCGAGGAAGAGGCAATGACGCCGCCGCCCGAGGAGCAGGCCGTGCCGGAGCCGACGATCGATACCGATGGCGACGGGACACCCGACGCCTGGGATCAGCGCGGTGACGGCCGTCCGGACAGCTGGGACATGGACGGCGATGGCCGGCCCGATGTCTACGACCAGGATGGCGACGGCCAGCCCGACCAGCCCGAATAAGGGCATGCACGCGCCGCCGGGATCGATCCCGGCGGCGCAACTCGAGGATATAGACCATGCGACATATCGTTTGGCTGGCGGGCGCCGGCCTTTTGCTGGCGGCCTGCGATCAGGCCCAGCAACCCCAGCCGGCGGAGGACGACCCGGTCCTCGACGCGCCGCCCGAAATGACCGACCCCGCAATCGACGACCCGGTCGACGATCCGGGGATGATGCCACCCGAGATGATGGACGAGGATGCCGGCGGCGCGATGGACGGCGATGCGCCCGTTTCCGACCAGCCTCTTCCGGCGGAAGAACCCGATGCGGAGGGACCGGCGGCGCCGGACGAAGGCTACCGCTAGGCCCGGGACATCATCGGCTGTCCGGTCAGGACGGCGTGTCCGCCTGCGCCTCTTCTTCGCGCCGCGCGCGGAGCCGGGCGATATCCTCGTTCGCCTTGTCGATCACATAGAGGCGGATGACCTCGGCGAGGTCGGGCGTCAGCACGTCGGAGAAGCCCGGCATGCCGTTGGCGGCGAGCGAGCCGCCGATCACGACGTCGCGCCATGCGGTGTCGCCGGTCAGGTAGCCGGAGAAGCGGATGTCGGGATTGATCCCGCCGCCGACCGCGCCTTCGCCGTGGCAGACCATGCAATAGCGCAGATAGAGTTGCTGTCCGCGCGCGATCTGCGCGGGCGTGCCGGTCGATTCCGGCGGATCCAGCAATTCGCGTTCGGTGTCCGGCGCGTCGGGCAGGACACCGGTGCCGTCGAGCCGCAACACGATCAACCGCGGTACGTTCGGCACCTCACCGGCCGTGATGTCGGCCGCGCCGGCGGTGATCTGGAAGGCGCCGCCGCGGCCGGTCGTGAAGGCGATATGCTGGACGCCGTCGATCAGGAAGGTCGACGCGCCGGCGAGCACGCCTGACTGGACGTCCATCGACCAGAGCTCTTCCCCGGTATCGGCCGCATAGGCCTTGAACTGCCCGGTCGCGGTCCCCTGGAACACGAGATTGCCGGCCGTCGTGAGGATGCCCCCGTTCCAGGGCGTCGGATAGTCGACGGTCCAGCGCGCTTCCTGCGCGACCGGATCCCAGGCGACGAGCTGGCCGCGCACCGTCGAGATCAGCGCGCGCAGCGTCGCTTCGTCGCGCGGCAGCGCGCCGTCCTCGAGGTTGGTGCCGGTATTGAACCCGATCGGGCTGAGCGCCGAATGGTCGTCGCTGGTCGGCGGGAGAAAGGCCTGCGGCACGGTGTTGGCGGGAATATAGGCCAGTCCGGTCAGCGGGCTGAACGCCATCGGATGCCAGTTATGCGCCCCGATCGGGCCGGGATTGGCGATGAACATCTCGCCCGTCCGATAGTAGCGCGCGGCCGGGTTTTCGATCGGCCGTCCGGTTTCGAGATTGTAGCCCGTCGCCCAGTTTACGCCGTCGACGAAGGTTTCGGCCGAAATCAGCGATCCGGTTTCGCGGTCGATGACGAAGAAGAAGCCGTTTTTCGGCGCGTGCAGGATGACCTGGCGGGTTTCGCCGTCGATCTCGAGATCGGTGAGAATCATCGACTGGGTCGCCGTATAGTCCCAGGTCTCGCCGGGGGTCTCCTGATAATGCCAGAGATATTCCCCGGTATCGGGATTGAGCGCGACGATCGACGAGAGGAACAGATTGTCGCCCTGGCCGTCCGAGCGGACGCCATGGTTCCACGGGCTGCCGTTGCCGACGCCGATATAGAGCTGGTTCAGTTCATGATCGTAGACGATGGAGTCCCAGACCGTCCCGCCGCCGCCCGATTCGCGCCATTGCCCGTTTTCGGACCAGGTGCGCGCGGCGGTCTGGAGGACCTCGTCCGAGGCCGCGCCGTCCGGCTCCCCGTCCGGATTGGGCACGGTGTAGAAGCGCCATTCGAGGCCGCCGGTATTGGCGTCATAGGCCGAGACATAGCCGCGCACGCCGAATTCGGCGCCGCCATTGCCGATGATGACCCTGTTGTTGACCACCCGCGGCACGCCGGTGATCGTATAGGGGCGGTCGGGATCGGTGGTCTGTTCCGACCAGAGCTGCGCGCCGGTGATCGCGTCGAGCGCGATCAGCCGTCCGTCGAGCGTGCCGAGATAGAGTTTGCCGCGCCAGACCGCGACCCCGCGGTTGACCGCGTCGCAACAGGTATTCTGGAGCACCGAGCGCGGCACTTCGGGATCGAAGGTCCAGAGCGGCTCGCCGTTGCGCGCGTCGAAGGCGAAGACCTTGGACCAGGGCCCGGTGACGTACATGACGCCGTCGACGACGATCGGCGTCGCCTCCTGTGCGCGCGCATCGGGAAGTTCCGCCGACCAGGCGACGCCCAGATTGCCGACATTGTCCGTATTGATCTGATCGAGCGGGCTGAAGCGCTGTTCGGCATAGCTGTAGCTTGCGGCGGCCCAGTCGCTGCCGTCGCCGCCGGTCGCGAGAAATTCCCCGTCGATCTTCGCCGTGCCCTGTGCTGTGCTCGTTCCGCCGTCCTGCTCGGTTCCGGACGAACAGGCCGCCACGCCCAGCGCGAAAGCCAGTCCGATCCACCAACGCCCAATCGACACACGCATAATCCGCTCCCTCTGATGCGGGTCCTTATTGGCCCAGCAACAAACGCGTTGCAAATGGCCATGCGTCCGCACGGGAGCGGGATTTCGACGTTCTAGCCGTAGGGCCTAGCCGTAGGGCGGCTTGTCCAGTCCGGCGGGACTCTTCGTGAATATCTCGACGCCGTCTTCGGTCACGCCGACCGAATGCTCGAACTGGGCCGAGAGCGACCGGTCGCGCGTCACGGCGGTCCAGCCGTCGTCGAGCACCTTGACGCTTGGCTTGCCGATATTGATCATCGGTTCGATCGTGAAGAACATGCCGGGCCGGAGCTCGGGGCCGGTGCCCGGATTGCCCGCATGGATCACCTCCGGCGCGTCATGGAACAGCCGGCCGAGCCCATGGCCGCAGAAATCGCGCACCACGCCGTAGCGGTGCGCCTCGGCATGGCTCTGGATCGCATGGCTCACATCGCCGAGATGCGCCCCGGGTTTCACCGCGGCGATGCCCCGCATCATGGCGTCATAGGTGACATCGATCAGCCGCTGGGCCTTGATCGGCACGTTGCCGACGGTGAACATCCGGCTGGTATCGCCGTGCCATCCGTCCAGGATCGGCGTCACGTCGATATTGACGATGTCGCCCTTCTTCAGCGCCTTGTCGCCGGGAATGCCGTGGCACACGACATGGTTGATCGAGGTGCAGCAGCTCTTCGTATAGCCGCGATACCCGAGCGTCGCCGGAATGCCGCCCCCCGCCTTCATCCGCCCGAACACGAAATCGTCGAGTTCCTGGGTCGTGACGCCGGGGACCACATGCGGGACGAGCGCATCGAGTATCTCGGCCGCGAGTCTGCCGGCCGCACGCATCCCTTCGAAGCCGGCTTCATCGTGCAGCTTGATCGTGCCGTCGCGGGCGACCGTGTCGACCGCGGTGATGGTCTGATATTCGTTCATGCCTGTCATATAGCGGCGCCTGTCGGGAATCTCCATATCGGGAGGCGCTGGTGCAAGCGGACCGGGTTCGCGTTCGCCGGCGTCTCCCGACGCGAAAGAAAAATCGAGCCCGCCGCCCGTCCGCAGCACCGGCTTTTCCCGACCCGTGCGGTGCGCGACCTATCGTTGTTCTTTGCGCCGCCATGGCCGGCGCGCTATGGCGCGGATCATGAGCGACAAGAAAATCTGGACCGCCGGCCTGATCGTGATCGGGGACGAGATCCTGTCCGGGCGCACGCAGGACAGGAATGTCGCCGCCTTGGCGAAATGGCTGAACGTCCAGGGCATTCGCCTTGTCGAGGTCCGCATCGTGCCTGATGTGCTCGAACGCATCGTCGAGGCCGTGAATGCGGTGCGGGCGACGACGGACTATCTCTTCACGACCGGCGGCATCGGGCCGACCCATGACGACATCACGGTCGACGCGGTCGCCGCGGCCCTCGGTGTCGAGGTCATCGTGCACCCGCGGGCGCGGGCGATGCTGGAAGGCTATTATGCCGACAAGGGCGGCTTGACCGACGCCCGGTTGAGAATGGCGCGCGTTCCCGATGGCGGCGAGCTGATCGAGAACCGCATGTCGGGTGCGCCCGGTATCCGCCATGGCGACATCTTCATCATGGCCGGCATTCCGCACATTGCCGAGCAGATGATGGACGCGCTGACCGGACAGCTGGAAGGCGGCGAGCCCGTCCTCTCGGAAACGATCGGCTGCTGGACCGCGGAGAGCGAAGTGGCGGACATATTGGGCGCGGTCGAGACGGCACATCCCGAATGCCAGATCGGCAGCTACCCCTTCTTCCGCCAAGGCCGGGTCGGCGCCAATTTCGTCGTCCGCTCGACCGACCCGCACGAACTCGCGCAATGCGTCGCGGCGTTGAGCGCGGCGCTGACCGAAAATGGCCAGGCGGTGACGGCCGGCGGGATCTAGGCTTTCGCTCCTGCGGCGGAACGCCGGGTCGAAAGCAGCGCCAGCAGCGCAATGCCGCCGATGACCGTCGCGATGACGAACGGCGCCCCGGCGAACCGCACCGGGGCCTCGGGGCTCGTGAAATAGGCCAGCGACGGATTGAAGATCAGCGGCGCGGCGATCGCGGCGAGCGCCGTCATGCTGCTGTTGAAGCCCTGCAGCTCGCCCTGCATGTCGGCGGGCACCCGGCGGCTCATCAGCGCGATCAACGAGGGGCCGGACAGGGCGTGTAGCGCGGTGACTGCCATGATCGCATAGGTCGCCCAGCCGATGGAAATCAGCGCGATCAACAGGAATCCGATCGTCCCGCTCGCAATGCCGACGATCGCGGCGACGCGCTCGCCGAAGCGTTTGACCAGCGGTCCGATGGCGAGCGTCTGGACCAGGGCCATGAGCAGGCCGACCCAGGCGAGCGAGAGCCCGACCAGCCCGGGCGACCAGCCGAAGCGCAGTTGGGTGAAATAGGCCCAGATATTCGGATAGACGTTGATCGCCGTCGTCCAGAGCAGGAATACCGCGGCGATCGGGAGAATGCCCGGCATCTGGCGGAGCTTGAGCAGGGCGCCGAGCGGATTGGCGCGGGCGATGCCGAAGGGCCGCCGGTTTTCCTCGGCGTGCGTTTCGGGGAATGCGAAAAACCCGTAGGCCAGATTGGCGAAGGCTAGGCCTGCGGCGATGAAAAATGGCAGGCGCTCTCCGAACTCGCCGACCATGCCGCCGATCGCCGGGCCGATGATGAAGCCGATGCCGAACGCCGCGCCGATCAGGCCGAACACGCGCGCCCGGTCTTCCTCGCCATAGATGTCGGACAGCGTCGCATAGGCGGTCGAGAAGGCGGCCCCGAACGTACCGGCGATCATCCGGCCGGCGAACAGCCAGGCGAGGGTCGGCGCGAATCCCATGGCCGCATAGTCGATGCCGAATCCCGCCATCGAGAGCAGCAGGACCGGTCGCCTGCCGAACCGGTCGCTCAGATTGCCGATCAGCGGCCCGAACAGGAACTGGAAGAGCGCATAGGTGACGATCAGCCAGCCGCCGATCCGCGTCGCTTCGGACAGGGTCACGCCGCCCAGCGTCACCACGAGCTGCGGCAACACCGGCATGATGATGCCGAAGCCGATCGCATAGACGAACACCGTCGCGAGCACGAAACGGGTGGCGGCTCGGGATTGTCGCTGATCCATGGCCGAGCCTTAGGGCGGAGTTCCGGCAAAGTCTCGCCGATTTGTCCGCGGTGTCGCGCTACCCGTCGTCCAGAAAGTCGCGAATTGCCTCCACGAATGCCTGGCTGGCCGTTTCGCCTTCGAGCAGGAGATGGTTGTCGCTTTCCAGCGTCACGAGCGTCGCGTTCGGGATGGCCGCGGCGAGGTCGCGCCCGACCTCCCAGGGAATGCGCCGATCGCCGCGCGAGTGCAGCACCAGGGTTTCGGCCGCGATCTCGCCGAGCCGGTCGCGCACGTCGATATCGCCGAACGCCGACAGGAAGCGGACGGCGTTTTCCGCGCATGTCGTCTGGCGCTGGAACTCGTCGAACCAGGCATGCTGCTCCGCCGTGGCGCTCGGGAGAAAGGTCGCCGAAAAGATGTGGCGATAGGCCGGATTGTCCTGGCCCCAGCCCGTGCGGGTCAGCGTCATCACCGCTTCGCGCTCGGCGACCTCCTCGGCGCTCGCGTCGATCCGCCAGCCGGCCGGATAGCCGCCGAAGAGGATGAGTTTCGACACCCGTTCGGGGTGCCGCACCGCATATTCGATCGAAACCGCGGCGCCCTGCGAAATGCCGAGCAGCGGAAACCGTTCGAGCTCCAGCGTGTCGACGACCGCCTCGAGATCGGTCACGAAGGTCTCGAACGAGATCTCCTCGACATCCCAGTCCGATAGGCCGTTGCCGCGTTCGTCATAGCGGATGAACTGGTGATCGCGCGCGAGTTCGCGAAACAGCGGGCTCCAGATCGGCGCATCCCAATCGAGCTCGAGATGGGTCAGCCAGTTCGCCGCCTTCACGATCGGCGGGCCTTCGCCCACACAGCCATAGGCGATCGAGACATTGTCGGGCGATTTGCAGAAATGGATCGTCTGGCGCTGGAGCAGGGTGCGGTCCTCGGCCTTGGGCGTTTCGTCCGTGAGCCCGCCATTTTCGGCCGGTTGCCAGTCCATCCCGGCTTCGCTGAACTTTGCGCCCAGTTCGCGGATCAGGTGCGACGCCTCCCGATTCCGGCCGAGCTTGCGATGCGCCAATACCACCGCGTCGGCGGCATGGCGGCTGTAGGGGCTCAGCGAGAGCCATCGCTCGGCATAATCCAGCGCGAAGTTCGGCGGCGTGTCGGGATGGTCGATCAGCCGCGATACGGCCGTTGCGCGCAGTCGCTGGCAGCGGTCGCGCTCTCCGGCCAGCCAGGTGGCGTAGGCCGGCTGGTCGGGAAGGTCGGTTCCGCCGAGCAATTCGTCACCCAGCAGCTGCGTGCATTTGGCCAACCCGTCGGCCGTCGAGGCGGGATCGGCGATCGCCCGTTCGATCCGGCCCAGATCGGTGCGGACAGCGATGTCGTCGAAACTCACGCGTTCGCGATCCGCGCAAAGCCGTTCGCCATCCTCGTCATTGACGACCTGACGCAACTTGCTCAGCGACCATCGCAACGCGGCTCGCGGATCGTCGGGCAGTTCCCAGAACAGTTCGCACAGCCGCTCGCGCCGCTGCGGGCGGGCGGTGACGATCAGATAAGCGAGCAGCGCGCGCGTCTTCCGGGAAGCGGGCAGGGCCAGGGGCTCGCCGTTCCGGCTGAGTTCGAAATCACCCAACAGTCTGACATCGAGAACCGGCATATTTCCCTTTCGGACGATGGATATGCGGTCGCCGTCCGGCTTGCCAGAGCATCCTGCAGATTTCGTCCAAATACAACGGCGCTTCAAACGCTCGTCCCAACGCCGCCTCTCCATAGCGGCGCGGTCTTGATCGGGAGTTGCGTCCGAATGCGGCCGGTGGCCGCGGCGCTCCCAAGAAATTCTGGAGCGAAACCATGTTCAATATCGTCAATTATCTGATCGTCGGCGGTTTTCTGGCTTTCATAGCCCTGGAGTCCTTCGCGCCGGCGCGCAAATTTCCCGCGGCCCGATACTGGAAGATCCGGGGCGTTCTGTCCGCCATCGCCTATATCGCGGCCGCGAGCTATTCGCCTTTTCTCTGGGCCGACTGGCTGACCGGGCCACTATTGTTCGATTCCACGGCGCTGCCGTTCGTCGTTCAGTGCCTGCTCGGCTATGCGGCGATCCAGTTCGCTTCCTATTGGTGGCATCGCGCGATGCACGGCTCCGACATCTTGTGGCGGTTATTCCACCAGATGCACCACTCGGTCGAGCGGATGGCTGGCTGGGGCGCGTTCTACCATTCGCCGCTCGACGTGATCGCCTTCACCTTCGTCGCCAGCTTCGCGCTGACGATGCTGGTCGGGGTTACGCCCGAAGCCGCCGCCGTCATCGGCGTGTTCGGCGCGTTCGCGGTCTTCTTCACCCATTGCAATATCCGCACACCGCAATGGATCGGCTGGTTCATGCACCGGCCCGAGGGCCATGGCCGACATCACGAGCGCGGCCGCCACGCCAATAACTATGCGGAGCTGGTGATATGGGACCGGCTGTTCGGCACCTATGAAAATCCGAAGGAATGGAATGCCGAGGCCGGTTTTTACGACGGCGCATCGATGCGGATCTGGGAAATGCTGACCTTCCGGGACGTTTCCCGGCCACGCGGCGACACATCCGGATCGCCACCGTCGCGCGGCGCGGTCCCGTACGGGCTGCTGTTCGGCCTGATATTCGCGGGCACCGCGGGACTGTTCGGATTGGGTACGGTCGCGGTGATCGTCGCCTAGCCGGATGGCTGCGGGGCGCGTCCCCATGGAGCGGGTGAAGGGAATCGAACCCTCGTCGTCAGCTTGGGAAGCTGCTGCTCTGCCATTGAGCTAC
This sequence comes from Parasphingopyxis sp., assembly GCF_052168275.1. GTDB lineage: Bacteria > Pseudomonadota > Alphaproteobacteria > Sphingomonadales > Sphingomonadaceae > Parasphingopyxis. The sequence goes on from NZ_JBQLZM010000137.1 coordinate 10,381, forward strand.
ACCCGCGGTCCGGGGCGCGGTCTTTGGCAAAACGGGCCGGGCTTGTCCATGCTTTGCGTGCCCGCCCGCCGCTGCTAGACAGGCTCTCGCAACAGGAGAGAACCGAGATGACCGAAGATCCGCAGCCGCGCGTGCCGCATCCGATCGTTCGCTGGCTGGCCCGGATCGGCATCGTCTTGGGCATCGGCGCCCCGGTCGTCGCGGTGCTGATGGCACTGGCCACGGGCGCGGGCATCATCGGTTGGCAGATGAGCCTCTTCTCGCTGCGTCCGCTCAGCTATGCGGCGATGGCCGGAGCGGGGCTGTCGGTGATCGCCATCGTGGCGCTGCTGATCGGCCGGCATTGGCGCCGCCTGGTATGGC
>NZ_JBQLZM010000138.1:0-9288 GCF_052168275.1 Parasphingopyxis sp.
GCGGTGGCGGTGGCGGTGGCGGTGGCGGTGGCGGTGGCGGTGGCGGTGGCGGTGCAGGGGTAATCGCCGCAAGCGCCGCGGGCAACAGCGATTCCGGCGAAGGCCCCTGGGCAGGCATTTCCGCCGCTGTACGCTCGCGCTCCGCCCGCGAGCGCAGATCCGCTTCGAGGTCGGCCAACGAGAAGCGGGTTTCGATAACCGGTACGCCCTCCTCCGCCTCGGCTGGCGCTGTACCGGTATCGGCCCGCGCGCCTCCGGTGTCCGTCTCGGTCACCGCCGGAAGCGACGCGAAACCGGGCTGCGGCGCACCGCGCGGCGGATCGGCAGGCGGCGTATCGACCGCAGGAGGCGGCGGTGGCGGCGGTGGCGGAGGAGGCGGTGGCGGCGGAGGCGGGGGAGGTGGCGGTGGCGGCGGAGGTGGCGGTGGTGGCGGTGGTGGCGGTGGTGGCGGCGGTGGTGCCGTATCGGCCTGCGCCATTTGCACGGTTTCGCTGCGGCCCGGTCGGCGGCGACTCTCGCCTTCCCGGGCAGCAACGCGCCTGGCGACCGCTTCGCGTCGTTCCCGCCGCCGTTGCTCGCGCCGGGTTTCGCGCCGAATCTCGGCCTCGGTGCGGGTCCCGAGCGCCGTGCCCTGCGGTACGAGCCCGGCGCCCGGCGTGCCGGCCGCGGCGAGCTCCGGAAAATCGCTCAATGCGTAACGCGGCCCGTCGCCGCTGGCCGGGAAATTGCCGAAATGCACGGCCTGCGCCTTGCCGGCGTTGCTGAGGCTGGAGAGGCGCCCGAGATAGGGGGTCAGGATTTCGAGTTCTCGGCGAGGCAATGCGATCGCCGCCGCCTCGACCGCGTCGCGAATGTCGCCCGTCAGCCCGATGACGAAGGCCCGCGTTCTCCACGCCGTCATATCCTGGGCGCGGAGCAGCGGATCGAGGACTTCGAGCGCACCTGCCTGGTCCCCGGAGATCGCGAGGCTGATCGCCAACCGCTTCACGAGCGCGGGCGTCGAACGGCCGCCGATCGCGAGCCGATAATCGGCCTGGGCCAGTTCCGGCTGGCCGAGCAGGTCATAGGCAAAGCCGCGATCGGCCGCATATTCGGCGAGCGGAACGCCCAGCCTCTCCGCTTCGCGGAACTGCTGCATCGCCTCAAGAGGGCGCTCGAGCCGGACGAGAGCGCCCCCCAGTCCCGCCTTGATCCGGCCGTTTCGCGGACTGAGTTCGTTCGCGCGCACGAAAAAGCCCAGCGCGGCATCGGCATCGTCGAGCTGGAGCGCGGAGCGCCCGGCACCGATCAGCGCTTCCACATTGTTCGGATTGTCGGCGAGCATCGTCAGAAAGCGGCCGAGATCGCCGGCCGTCGCCTGCGCCTGTCGGCTCCGGTCCATGAATGGGAAGGCGTCGCTGCTCTGCGCCGCGGCGGGCATCGCAACGCCCGCCAGCAGCATTCCGAACAGGAAGCGACGGGTGGAGCGGCCTGGCGCCGGACGATAAGCAAGTACGGGACGGAGCATTACCGGCCGATCATAGACGGCCCGTTTTCTGAACGCACGGCAAACCGTACCCGTGCAATCGACAAAACGTTTCTCCCCGTCGGCGAACATGAAAAATGCCGGCGTTTCCGGCCCGTATTCGGGGACGGAAACGCCGGCATGATCGCTTCGCTACTGGTTGTTCTGCCGGTTCAGGAATTGCGGGATGTCGAGCGAATCGCGATCGCCGCCCGATGCCGCCTTTTTCTCTTCGCCTTCGACCTTTGCCGCGCCCCGGGCGATGTTCGACATCCGCTCGAACAGCGTCCCGCCGGAACGCGCCGGCTTGGCGGCCGGCACCGCATCGGCCTTGTCGTCCTCGGCAATCCACTTGCTGGTCTGCGCAGCCGGCTTTTCTGCCGGTATATGGTCCGCCGAAACGATGTTGCCGGCGTCGAGCAGCAACTCGTCTTCCTCGACGCTCGGCTTCGTCTCGACCGGCCGGGCTTCGGCCGACATCCGGCGCGGCTCCTCGCCGGCGGCCCGCACGGTGAAGGTCGGCGTCGTACGCGGCGCCGGGCGCTCGGTCACCGTGGGTATCGGCGCCGTATCGTCGAAAATCCGCGTCACCGGCTCGCCGGCAGCCGGCGGCTCGGGCTCGGCAGCCGTTTCCTGGGCTACCGTTTCGGTTTCCGCTTCCGCCGCGATTTCCTCGATTTCCGGTTCGGCCGGCTCCACCGTCGCCGGCGCTTCCGGCTCATCCTTGGCGAGCGGGGTCATTTCCTCGATCGCCCCGTCTGCCTCGGCCGTAGCGTCCGTTTCGGTTTCCTCGGCCTTGTCGCGCGCCGAGGGGAAGCTGAAGACCTTGGCCGGCATCGGCTTGGCCTCGCCGGCGGCTGCGGCATCGATGCCGGTCGCGACGACCGACACCCGCAGCTTGCCCTCGAGATCGTCGTTGAAGGCCGAGCCCCAGATGATGTTCGCATCGGGATCGACGAGTTCCTTGATGTGGTTGGCCGCTTCGTCGACCTCCATCAGGCGCATGTCCTCGCCGCCGGTGATCGAGATGATGACGCCCTTGGCGCCCTGCATCGACACGCCGTCGAGCAGCGGGTTGGCGATCGCCTTTTCGGCGGCTTCGCGGGCGCGATTGTCGCCCTCGGCCTCGCCAGTGCCCATCATCGCCTTGCCCATCTCTTCCATGACGGAACGGACATCGGCGAAGTCGAGATTGATCAGGCCGGGCATGACCATCAGGTCGGTAATCCCGCGTACGCCCTGCTGGAGAACCTCGTCGGCCATCCGGAACGCGTCCTTGAAGGTCGTGTCGGGATTGGCGATCAGGAACAGGTTCTGGTTGGGGATGACGATCAGCGTATCGACATGCTTTTGCAGTTCCTCGATGCCCGAGTCCGCCGATTTCGCGCGACGCGAGCCTTCGAAGCTGAACGGCTTGGTCACCACGCCGACCGTCAGGATGCCCTTCTTGCGGGCCGCTTCGGCGATCACCGGAGCCGCGCCGGTGCCCGTGCCGCCGCCCATTCCGGCCGCGATGAAACACATGTGCGAACCGTCCAGCGCGTCGTCGATCGAGGCAAGGGTTTCCTCGGCGGCCGCGCGGCCGATTTCGGGACGCGAACCCGCGCCCAGGCCTTCGGTGATCTTCGGTCCGAGCTGGATGCGGGTATCGGCATCGCTGTGATTGAGCGCCTGCGCGTCGGTGTTGGCGACGATGAAATCGACGCCCTGGACCTCGGCGGCTATCATGTTGGCAATCGCGTTACCGCCCGCGCCGCCGACGCCGATCACGGTGATCTTGGGCCGCAATTCGCTCACTTCGGTACGGGTGAATTCGATGCTCATGACGTGGTCTCCCCCTTGCAATTTCGCATCCTGATCAAAACGTTAACCAATACTACAACACAATGACTCGGCGATACCAGCGAAAAAGCGGTGCGACTCGTGGATAAAGCTCACTTTATCGCTCAATATTCACTCCTGAACGCAGCGATGAATCGGCTCCACAGCCCGCCGCCTGCCGCGCGGTGCACAAGCTGCTCCTGATCCTGCATGACCCGCAGGTCCACCGGCCCTTCGGCGGCGAAGCGGGCAAGGCCGGCCAGCGTCGCGAAAGCCGGTCCCGAATGCGCTTCGGGCAGGCCCGCCAGCGCGATCGGACGGCCCGTCCGGACCGTCCGGCCCAACGCACCCTGGGCGAAATCCGCGATGCCCTTGAGTTCGGCGCCGCCGCCGGTCAGCACGACCTGCCGGCCCACCGGCCCGCTGAATCCCATATCGTCGAGCGCCTGCCCGACCTGCGCCATCAGGTCTTCGAGCCGTTCCCGAATGACCGCGATGAGCTGCGCGCGCGTGATGCGGGGCGTGTCGCCGGTCTCGTCGTCGGACGTGCCGGTAATGTCGATCATGTCGTGATTGTCGCGCGGACTCGTCGTTGCCGAGCCGTGGAAACATTTGATCCGTTCGGCCTGCGCCCGCCGCATCGCGAACTGGGTCGCGACCGCATCGGTAATGTCCGCCGCACCGATCGGGATGGAGGTCAGCCCGACCAGCATGCCGCCGGCGAACAGCGACACATTGGTGACGCCCGCGCCGAGCTCGACCAGCGCGACGCCGAGCTCGCGCTCCTCTTCGCTGAGGCAGGCATAGCCGGTCGCGACCGGCGAGGCGACGATACCTTCGACGCCGAGATAGGCGCTGCGGACGCAATGATCGAGATTGCGCATCGGAGACCGTTCGGTGAGCACCGCATGAATGTCGACGCCGAGCTGGTCGGCGTGCAGGCCGAGCGGGTTCTTGACCCCCTCGAGCCCGTCCAGCGTGTAGAGGGTGGGATGGGCATGGAGGATTTCCATGTCCTCGGGATCGATCGCGTTGAGCCCGGCGATGTGGAGATCGCGGATATGCGCGTCCTCGATCCGGTATCCGCCCAGATCGGCCTCGATCGTCGTCACCTTGCTGACCAGGCCGCCCGCCGAAAAGCCGACCCAGGCGCTGTCGATATTGATCCCGGCAATGCGTTCGGCCTGCTCGACCGCGGCGCGGATCGCCGCCTCGGTCTGCTCCATGTCGGCGATATAGCCGCGGCGGATGCCCTTGCTTTCGCGCTGGCCGGTGCCGAGCACCTGCAGGTCGCTGCCTTCGGGGTTGCGCACGATCATCGCGCAGATCTTCGAGGACCCGATATCGAGAACGGTGATCAGATTGTCATTGCGTCCCTGGGCCATCGTTCGCCTCCCTCTCAGATCGTATCCGAATTGCCGTTGTCTTCCGCCTCGGCGGGCGCCGGCGGCCGTTCGGCGTCGCGGGCGACGCGGACGACGAACCGGTCCGGCACGCGCATGTCGAACCGCCGGAAACCTTCCCCGAGCAGTCCGGTCACTCCGTCCATCCGCGCGAACCGGACGAGCGCGCGCGCCGCATCCTCCTCGCCCTCCGGCAGGGCGAGCGTCTCACCTGACTGAAACCGCAGGTCCCAGCGCCGGTTGCCGACCCAGGTTGCGCCGGACAGCATCGGGCGCAGCGCCGGTGCGCGCTCCATGAGCGCCTCGAAATTCGCGACCTGGTGGTTGGCGCGCGGACCGATGATCAGCGGCAGGTCGGGCATCGCATCGAGCGGCACCTCTTCGAGCACCGCCCCCTCGCCATCGACGAGATAGAGCTGCTGTTCATGCTGCCAGATCGCCGTCGGCGTGCGCTCGGTGATCGAAACGACCAGCGTGTCGGGCAGGCGGCGCGACACGCGCGCTTCCTGCACCCAGCTCAACGCCTCGACGCGTTCGCGGATCTCCGCGATATCGACATTGGGCATCGCCATCGACGGCTGGTCGAGCGCGACGGCGTAGACCGGCAGCCGCTCCATCTGGTCGATGCCCTGGATTTCGACGCGTTCCACGGCGAAGCCGAGCCGCCCGGCGCCTTCGCCGAGCTGCCAGGCGATCATCTGCGGCAGGCGGAGCATCATCGACGCGCCGAGCACGAGCGCGGCGAGCAGCGCGACGACCATCCAGCCGCCGGTCCGGCGGATCGTCGCCTCTTCCATCGGCAATATGGTCGCGAGTTGCGCCGCGAACGGCTGCCGCCTGGCTCTTTGCGCCGGTTTGCGTTTCACCGTCGCGCGCTTTTTCGGCGCGCTGGTCCGGCGGGGTTTGCGGGTCTGGCTCATAGCGCTTCCTCCACTATCCGCTGGACGAGCTCGGCATAGCTCATCCCCTTGTGTTTCGCCTGTTCGGGCACGAGGCTCAGCGGCGTCATTCCCGGCTGCGTATTGACCTCGAGCAGGAACAGTCCCGCGGCGCCCTTGCTGTCGTCCCACCGATAATCGGAGCGGCTGGTTCCCCGGCAGCCGAGCAGCCGGTGCGCCTTGAGCGCGATGTCCATGCAGCGTTCGGCGATGTCGGCGGGGATATCGGCCGGGCAGATATGCTCGGTCATGCCGTCGGTATATTTGGCATCGTAATCGTAAAAACCGCTTTTCGGCACGAGTTCGGTCACGCCGAGCGCCTCGTCGCCGATCACGGCGGTCGTCAGTTCGCGGCCGCGGATGAAGGGTTCGGCGAGCAGGCTTTCGAATTCGCGCCATGGCCCCTCGGTGTCGCGGCCGATCGGCGAGCCGTAATTGCCCTCCGCGGTGACGATCGCGACGCCGACCGACGAGCCTTCGTTGACCGGCTTCAGCACATAGGGCCGCGGCATGGGATCGGCCGCGTACAGGCCCTCGCTCTCGACGATCAGGCCGCCGGGCATCGGAATGCCGTGCGGCATCAGCACCTGTTTCGTCAGCACCTTGTCGATCGCGACGACCGAGGTCGCCATGCCCGAATGGGTATAGGGGATCTGCATCAGGTCGAGCATCCCCTGCACCGATCCGTCCTCGCCGGGCGTTCCGTGCAGCGCGTTGAACACGAGGTCGGGCCGGATCCCGTCGAGCACCACCGCGACGTTGCGGTCCATGTCGACGCGCGAGACCGTATGACCGAGGCTCTCGAGCGCATCGGCGATGTCCCGGCCGCTCATCAGCGAGACCTCGCGCTCGGCCGACCAGCCGCCCATCAGCACGGCGATGTTGAGCGGTTTCGTCATTCGGTATCCCCCACGCGCTGGATCTCCCATTCGAGCTCGATCCCCGAATGTTCGAAGACCCGGCGGCGGACCTCTTCGCCGAGCGCCTCGATATCGGCGGCCGTCGCATCGCCCGTATTGAGCAGGAAATTGGTGTGTTTTTCGGAGACCTGCGCGCCGCCGATCGTCAGGCCCCGGCACCCGGCCGCGTCGACCAGCTGCCAGGCCTTGTGTCCGGGCGGGTTCTTGAAGGTCGAACCGCCCGTGCGCGAGCGCAGCGGCTGGGACGCCTCGCGCTCCGCGGCGATCCGGTCCATCTCGGCACCGATCGTTTCCGGTTCGCCGGGCACGCCTTCGAACAGCGCGTCCACGACCACGGCGCCCGCCGGAACCGCCGAATGCCGATAGCTGTAGTCGAACCGTTCGAGCGGCCAGGTCTCGACCGCACCGTCGCGCATAACCAGCGTCGCCGCGACCAGCACGTCCTTGACCTCCCGGCCATAGGCTCCGGCGTTCATGCGGACCGCGCCGCCCGCGGTGCCGGGAATTCCGCGCAGGAATTCGAGGCCCGCAATGCCCGCGTCGCGCGCCTTGCTCGCCACGGTAATCCCCATCGCCGCGCCGCCGGCGCGGACGCGATGCCCGTCTTCGATCGAAATCTCCGCAAAGCTTTTCGGCAGCCGCACGACCACGCCGCGCACGCCGCCATCGCGAACGATCAGGTTCGATCCGACGCCGACCGGCAGGACCGGGATTGCCGGGTCGAGCTGGCTCAGGAACTGCGACAGATCCTCGACGTCACTCGGCTTCACCAGCCACTCGGCCGGGCCGCCGCAGCGGAACCAGATGAAATCGGCGAGGCTGCCGCCCCGTTTCACCGAGCCCTCCAGGGGTGGGAGCCCGCTAAGGGTATCAGCCATGTTCATGCGCGCGCCTCCCCGATCCGGTCCGCAAGCTTTGCCGCCCAGCGAGTGATGTCCCCCGCGCCGAGACAGACGATCATGTCGCCGCTTTCGATATCTCCCGCCAGCGCGGCGGCGAGCTCATCCTCATCGGCCACCGTCCGGGCCGATCGGTGTCCGCGTTCCTTGAGGCCGGTCACAAGGGTCTCGGCGTCGATCCCCTCGATCGGTTGCTCCCCCGCAGCATAGACCGGCGTGACATAGACCACATCGGCATCGTTGCAGGCGGTTTCGAATTCCTCGAGCAGATCGCGCAGCCGCGTATAGCGGTGCGGCTGGATCACCGCGAAGACCCGGCCCGTGCTGCCCTCGCGCGCCGCGGCCAGCGCCGCGCGGATTTCGACCGGGTGATGACCGTAATCGTCGATCACCGACACGCCGTCGATTTCCCCGACCTTGGTGAAGCGCCGCTTCACGCCGCCGAACTCGGCAAAGCCCTTCGCAATCACCTCATCCGGGATACCGAGTTCGAGCGCGGCGCCGATCGCGGCCAGCGCATTCTGCACGTTATGGCGCCCGGCCATGGGCAACTCGATGCCCTCGATGCGGCGCGTCTCGCCGTCGCGATCGCGGACCACCACGTCGAACCGATTGCCGCCGTTGTGCGCCTCGATATTCTCCGCCCGGACATCGGCCTGGGTGCCGAAGCCGTAGGTCACGATCCGCCGGTCGCGGACGCGCGGGATGATCGCCTGCACCTCGGGATGGTCGAGACAGAGCAGCGCGACGCCATAAAAAGGCACATTCTCGACGAACTCGATATAGGCGTCCTTGACCCGGTCGAAGCTGCCATAATGGTCGAGATGTTCGGGATCGATATTGGTGACGATCGCGATCGTACCGTCGAGCCGCAGGAAACTGCCGTCGCTCTCATCGGCTTCGACGACCATCCAGTCGCCCTCGCCGACGCGCGCATTGGCGCCATAGGCGTTGATCACTCCGCCGTTGATCACCGTCGGATCGAGCCCGCCCGCATCGAGCATCGCCGCGACGAGCGAGGTCGTCGTCGTCTTGCCGTGGGTGCCGGCGATCGCGACGGTCGCCTTCAGCTTCATCAGTTCGGCCAGCATCTCGGCGCGCCGCACGACGGGAATGCGGCGTTCGAGCGCGCTTTCGACTTCGGGATTGCCGCGCTGGATCGCGGTCGACGTGACGACCACGGCCGCATCGCCGAGATTGTCCGGCGCATGGCCGACCGTCACCGGAATCCCGCGTTCGCGGAGCGCTTCGACGGCCGGGCCCTCCGCGATATCGGACCCCTGCACGCTATAGCCGAGATTGTGCATCACGCGGGCGATGCCCGACATGCCGATGCCGCCGATGCCGACGAAATGGATCGTCCCGATATCGGTGCCGAAACCCTTCACGAGGCACCTCCCATCGCCGGCCTGGCCCGCGCCGGCGCGCCCACCGGCATCGCCTCGCCACCCAGCCGCCGGCCCAGCCGTTCGACCAGGTCGGCCAGATCGCGCGTCGCGTCCGGATAGCCCGCGTTGCGCGCGCGCCCGGCGGCGTTCATCAGCGCTTCGGGTTCGAGCCCGAGCTTCTGCATCTGCTTGGCCAGCTCGGCGGGCGTGAAATATTGCTGTTTGATGACCCGTGCGCCGCCGCTCGCCTCCATCTCGCGCGCATTGGCCGTCTGATGATCGTCGGTCGCGATCGGCAGCGGGACGAGGATCGCCGGGCGGCCCGCCGTCGTCAGTTCGGCGATCGTCGAGGCGCCCGCGCGCGCGATCACGATATGCGCCCAGCCGAGCCGCTCGGGCAGGTCGGGCAGATAGG
>NZ_JBQLZM010000139.1:0-65974 GCF_052168275.1 Parasphingopyxis sp.
TCGAGGTGATCGACGAGGCGCCGTGGGCGGAGAGCGTCGCGGCGGCGGGATGAGGAAGGTTGCTGCCATCTCCGCCGTCATTCCCGCTTTCGCGGGAATGACGGGATGGGACGAAACCCCGGACGACAGAATATCCTGTCCTACAGCCCTGGGGTTATGGCCATCATGACGAATGCGCCATGCCGATCAGCCGAGGTCGATCGCTGTCCGCGCACTGTCTTTTTGCGGTCGGGAACGATCCGGGGTTACCCCCGGCGTGTGTCAACCAGTGTCAACCGATGCCGCGTCGAACCAGCGCATCACGCTGAAGCTGAACGGCGTCCAGGCGCCGACGCGCACGCCCGCTTCGCGGAGGATGGACCCGGTCCATTCGTTGCAGGTCCGGAACGCGGTGTAGCGGCCATGGGCCTCGTAGAAGATGTCGGCGGGGCCGTAGCCGGGCACCGGCTGGGACGCGCCGGCGTCGTCGAGCGCGAACTGGGCGCGGATGGCCGACGCGATCCGGTCGTACTGCGCCGGCGTGACCCGGACGGGGCGCAGATCGTCGGCCGCCTCGGGCGCGGCGACATGGTCGACATGGACGAGGCTCGCCTCGCTGCCGAACAGGGCGGCGACGGCGGTCGACGGGCGCAGGTCGCCCCAGGTCGGCGTTTCGAGATAGAAGGTCCGGTCGCCCCAGCCGAACAGCAGATGGTCGCTCGCATAGCGCGGGTCGGTCAGATGGTCGGGGCGGACGAGGTCGCTCCAGTCGGCGAGCGCGTTGCGGCGCGGCAGCACGATGCCGGTATGGACGCCATTGTCGTGGATATAGATCGTGATGCCGGTATCGGGTTCGCGCCAGTCGGCATTGGCCGGGACCAGCGATCCACCGATGCCGGCCAGAATATAGCCGATAACGAGGAGGAGGATGCCGGCAAGGACGTAACGGACGCCGCGGAACAGCGTTTTCATCGATTGTCCCCGATAAGTTTGACCTCGATCATTCGTTCTTTACGCCCTTTCCTGCTATATCACGCCACATGACTGAAGATACGCATGTTCTGGACCGCCCGCCGGAGGGCGCGGCGGCGGATTGGACGATACCGCAGGACTGGGACCGCTATTCGGCCGAGGACCATGAAACCTGGGATATCCTGTTCAGGCGCCAGCTCGAACAGCTGCCGGGCCGGGCGAGCCAGGCCTTTCTCGACGGGATCGACGTGCTCAAGCTCTCCAAGCCGGGCATTCCCGATTTCGAGGAGCTGTCCGAAAACCTGATGAAGGAGACCGGCTGGCAGGTCGTCGCCGTGCCCGGACTCGTGCCCGACGACGTGTTTTTCGACCATCTCGCCAATCGCCGGTTCGTCGCGGGCAATTTCATCCGGCGGCGCGAGCAGCTCGATTATCTGCAGGAGCCCGATGTGTTTCACGACGTGTTCGGCCATGTGCCGATGCTCGCGAACCCGGTCTTCGCCGACTATATGGAGGCCTATGGCCGGGGCGGGCTCAGGGCGCTCGAATATGACAGCCTCGATCATCTTGCGCGGCTCTACTGGTACACGGTCGAGTTCGGGCTGATCGACGAACCGGAAGGACTGCGCATCTACGGGTCGGGGATCGTCTCGAGCCATGGCGAAAGCGTGTTCGCGCTCGACGATCCGAGCCCGAACCGGATCGCCTTCGACATGAAACGGGTGATGCGGACCAACTACCGGATCGACGATTTCCAGCAGGTCTATTTCGTGATTCCGAGCTTCGAGGAATTGCTCCGCCAGACCGTGGAAACCGATTTCGCGCCGTTATACGCGGAGCTCGAAAATACGAGCGACTATGCGCCCGAAGATATCGCCGAGGGGGATCGGGTGATCACGCGCGGGACGCAGGCCTATGCCCGCGAACGCGCCGCCGCTTCTCCATCCTGAGGATCGCCCATTCGCCGCGGTTCCGCCGCTCGGCGAGGCGGAAGCGCTGGCGGCGATAGGCCGCGATGACGGCCTCCGCCTGCCGGTCGAGCAGGCCCGCGAGGATGAGCGTTCCGTCGGGTGTCACGGCGTTTTCGAAGGGGCGCGCGAGATCGATCAACGGCCCGGCGAGGATGTTCGCGATCAGCAGGTCGTAGGGCGCGCGGGCGCGCAGGCGGCGATGGACGAGGCCGGTCGCGACGGTCGTTTCGAGCTGGCCCGGTCCGGTGCCGGTCCGGATGGCGTTGATCGCCGCATTCCGCTCGGCCACCTCGATCGCCAGCGGATCGTTGTCCGACGCAATTCCCCGGGCGTTCGGCCAGAGTGCGAGCGCGGCAAAGGCGAGGAGCCCGGTGCCGGTCCCGATATCGGCGACGTTCCGGTAGCGCCGGCCTTGCGACTTGAGCCCGTCGAGCACCGCGAGGCAGCCCGCCGTGGTTTCGTGATGGCCGGTTCCGAATGCCTGGCCGGCGTCGATCTCGAAGGTCAGCGCGCCGTCCGGAACCGCATCGCGATGGATCGGCGTATGGACGAAGAACCGGCCCTCATGGATCGGTTCGAGGCCCTCCTGGCTCACCGCCACCCAGTCCCGGTCCTCCACCTTGGCGACCACCGGCTCGGCGCCCGCCGCGCTCGGCACGAGGTGCATCGCCATCGCGATCGTCTGCGGTTCGGGTGCGGATTCGAAATAGATATCGAGCCGCCATTCGTCGGGCCGCGCCGCATCGATCTCGCTCGTCATCAGCACGGGCACGGGGTCCATGAGCGCGAACGGCGCGATGTCCTCCTTGAGGATTTCCGCCTCGGCGCGCGTGCAGGGCAGGGTCAGTTTCCAGCTATCGGACAAAACTGGCGCCGTTGATGTCGAGCACCGCGCCGGTCATCGATGGCGGCGCGTCCAGCGCGCAGAAACGGATGGTCTCCGCGACTTCCTCCGGCGTCGCGACGCGCCCGAGCGGGATGTCGCGCAGCAATTGCGCGCCGCCGCGGCTTTCCAGATAGTCCTCGGCCATGCCGGTCATCGTGAAGCCCGGGCAGATGGCGAAGGCGAGGATCTTCTCCGCCGCATAGCCGCGGGCGATGGTCTTCGTCATCGCGACCATCCCGCCCTTGGACGCCGCATAATGCCAGTGATCGGGGCTGTCGCCGCGATAGGCGGCGCGGCTGGCGATGTTGACGATCCGTCCGCCCCCCCGTTCGCGGAAATGGCGGACGGCGAGCCGGCACAGTTCGGCCGTCGCCGTCAGGTTGATGCGCAGCGTCCGTTCGAAATCGGCGCGCCAGTCCTCGTCGGACCGGTCGATCGGCGAGGCTTCGAAAACACCGGCATTGTTGACGAGGACATCGATCCGGCCGTCGAGCAGGTCCAGCGCCTGGCGCCACGTGTCCTTGGCGGCGCCCGGCTTGTCGAAGTCACGGGCGATCGCGATCCCGTCGTCCTCCTGGGTGGCATGGCAGGCGAGCCGGGCGCCGGATTCGCGCAATCGCGTCGCCGCCGCCTTGCCGATGCCGCGCCGCGCGCCGGTGATCAGGATATGTGTCGGTGTCGTATCGGTCATCCGCCTTCGATAGGCGGGCCGGATGCCGAGCGAAAGCTCTTAACCCTCCGCCATGCGGCGCACGAATTCGCCGGTCGCGCCGGTCAATTTCTGGAGATGGCCGTCGACTTCGCGGAATCCGTCGGACACGCGGCTGATGTCGGAGGAGACGCTTTCGCTGTCCTCGCGGATCGCGGCGATCGTTCCCGACATCGAGTCCGCGGCCAGCGCCGTCTCGTCGACCGCGGCGGTAATCGTCGTGACGGTCTGCGCCTGTTGTTCCATCGCCTGGCGAATTCGCGTTGCCGACGCCTGGACGTCGTTAACGGTGGCGCGGATCGACTCGTTCGTCTCGACCGTCTGGGCGGTCGCCGACTGGATGGCGGCGATCTTGTTGGCGATATCGTCCGTCGCCTGCGCCGTCTGGTTGGCGAGTGTCTTCACTTCCTGGGCGACGACGGCGAAGCCACGGCCGGCATCGCCGGCGCGCGCCGCCTCGATCGTCGCGTTGAGCGCCAGCAGGTTCGTCTGGCCGGCGACGTCGCGGATCAGGCCGAGGATGGATTCGATGGAATCGGTGTGTTCGGACAGCGCCTCGCTGACGCGGACGGCCTCCTGCGCCTGTTCGGACGCGCGCGTCGCGACCTCCGCCGAAGTCTCGACCTCGCTACGGGCCTCCTCGATTGCGCGGATCAGGCCCGCCGCCGTCTGGGCGGCTTCGCGCATCGCTATGGCCGACTGTTCGGCCGCGGCCGCGACTTCGGACGCCTTGCCGAGCATGCCCTGCACGGATTGCGAGGCATCGTTGGTATTCTCGATCACGGACAGGCTGTCCTCCGTGGCGTCCTTGACCGTCTGTTCGATCATCTCGCGGAACAGCTGCGTGCTTTCCTGGCGCTTCTCGTCTTCCTGCTTGAAGAGAAATTCGTTGATGAAGGACGCCTTGACCTCGACTTCGAGCGATCCGAACACGACGAGCGCCTTGGTCAACTCGAGCAACCGGTCGGGATCGTCCTCGGTCGCTTCGCGGACCAGCGTCAATATCGACTGGTTGGAATAGGCGAGCGTCGCGAACAGCTGCATCGGCGATATGCCCGATTCCAGGATGCGGGCCGCATTCTTGCGGGCGATTTCGACCCAGCGTTCCTGGTCCGGATTGTGAAGCTTCTCGGTCGTGTACTCGGTGGCGAAATCGACCGCTTTTTCAAGCTGTTCGGCGGTGAGCGCCTTGAGCGACGGGTTGAGTTCTATGAAGCGCTGCCAGAATTTTTCGGCGAGCAGGCGTTCCTGCCCCTGCAGGATCGCCCCGATTTCCTTGATCTTGGATATCAGCGTTCCGTCATGATCGAATACGGCAATGTGATCCCTGATGCTCATTCCTGTGTCTCGCCCGCTGTAAATTCGCGGTTCGCACCCTTAAATGCGATTGGTTAAGAGCCCGTTAGTCTAGCGGGCCATGCCCGAAAGGGCCGGTTGCATGGAAGTGCGGTTCGTCTAAGAGGAACGCGCAACAGGGAAAGCCATAGAGACCACCATGTCACGCAATCAATCTCGGCCGTTGTCGCCTCATCTCATGCACTGGAAATGGGGACCGCATATGCTGGTCTCGATCCTGCACCGGATCACGGGAGTCGGGTTGGCGATCGTCGGCGGCTTGCTGTTTGCCGGATGGCTTCTGGCCGCGGCGAGCGGCGAGGCGAGCTATGCCGGGTTCATGGATTTGCTGACCGTCGAGAGCGGCGCGATCAACATCGTCGGCGCGATATTCGGTATCGGCCTGACATGGGCCTTCTTCACGCATCTGTTCAACGGCCTGCGGCACTTCGTGCTGGATACCGGTGCCGGCTACGAGCTGCGGACCAACCGCCGCTGGTCGATAACGGTGGTTGCCGGCGCGATCGTCGCGACGCTTCTCCTCTGGGGATGGCTGCTCTGGCCCGCATTGGTCATGCTGTCCGCGGGAGAAGGCTGATGGGTTCCGGTACAGGTCTCGGCCGGGTCCGCGGGCTCGGCTCCGCCAAGCAAGGCGCCCATCACTGGTGGATGCAGCGGCTGACGGCGGCAGGCAACGTCCTGCTCGTCAGCTGGTTCGTCATTTCGCTCGTCCGGCTCCCCGATCTCAGCCATGCCGTGGTCACCGACTGGCTGTCCGCGCCGCTCGTGGCCGTCGCGATGATCCTGTTGGCGGCCAATGTGTTCTGGCATCTGCGTCTCGGGCTGCAGGTCGTGGTCGAGGATTATGTCCACACCGAATCGTCCAAGCTCGGGCTGATCGTGCTGATCAATTTCTTCGCGGTGGGCGCCGGCGCCATCGCCATATTCTCCATCGCCAAAATCGCTTTCGGGGGCGCCGCATAATGGCCGACGCGTACAAGATCATCGATCACATCTACGACACGGTCGTCGTCGGCGCCGGCGGGTCCGGCCTCCGGGCGACGATGGGATCGGCCGAGAAGGGCCTGCGCACCGCCTGCATCACCAAGGTGTTCCCGACCCGCTCGCACACGGTCGCCGCGCAGGGCGGAATCGCCGCCAGTCTCGGCAACAACACGCCCGATCACTGGACCTGGCACATGTACGATACCGTCAAGGGATCGGACTGGCTCGGCGATCAGGACGCGATCGAATATCTGGCGCGCGAGGCGCCGGCCGCGGTCTACGAGCTCGAACATGCCGGCGTGCCGTTCAGCCGCAACGACGACGGGACGATCTACCAGCGTCCCTTCGGCGGCCATATGCAGAATATGGGTGAAGGCCCGCCGGTCCAGCGCACCTGCGCCGCCGCCGACCGCACCGGCCATGCGATGCTCCATGCGCTCTACCAGCAGAGCCTGAAATATGACGCGGATTTCTTCATCGAATATTTCGCGCTCGACCTGATCATGGAAAACGGCGAATGCCGCGGCGTCATCGCCATGTGCATGGAAGACGGCTCGATCCACCGCTTCAGTTCGCAGGCAGTCGTTCTGGCGACGGGCGGCTATGGCCGCACGTTCTTCTCCGCGACATCCGCGCATACATGCACGGGCGACGGCAACGCCATGGTGCTGCGGGCCGGGCTGCCGCTGCAGGACATGGAGTTCATCCAGTTCCACCCGACCGGCATCTACGGCGCCGGCGTGCTGATCACCGAAGGCGCACGCGGCGAGGGCGGTTATCTGACGAACAGCGAGGGCGAGCGGTTCATGGAGCGCTATGCGCCGTCGGCCAAGGATCTCGCCTCGCGCGACGTGGTGTCACGCTCGATGGCGATGGAAATCCGCGAAGGCCGGGGCGTCGGCAAGGAAAACGACCATATCTGGCTCCATCTCGATCATATCGACCCGAAAATCCTCGCCGAGCGCCTGCCCGGAATCACCGAGACCGGCAAGATTTTCGCCGGCGTCGATCTCACGCGCCAGCCGCTGCCGGTCGTCCCGACCGTTCATTACAATATGGGCGGCATCCCGACCAACTATCATGGCGAGGTCGTGACCCTGAAGGACGGCGATCCGGATGCGGTCGTGCCCGGCCTCTTCGCGGTCGGCGAGGCGGCATGCGTCTCGGTGCACGGCGCCAACCGGCTCGGCTCGAACAGCCTGATCGACCTCGTTGTGTTCGGTCGGGCCGCGGGCCACCGTCTGGCCGAGGTCGTGGAACCGAACGGCAAGGGGCGGCCCTTGCCGGGGGGCAGCGAAGAGATGGCGCTCGCGCGGCTCGATCATTTCCGCCACGCGGACGGCGGCTCGCCGACCGCGCAAATCCGTCTCGACATGCAAAAGGCGATGCAGGCGCATTGCGCGGTGTTCCGCACCGAGGAACTGATGGCCGAAGGCATCGAGAAGATCGACGCGATCTACAGGAATTTGGAAGATGTCGCGGTCGCCGATCGCTCGCTGATCTGGAACACCGACCTGATCGAAACGCTCGAGCTCGACAATCTGATCACCCAGGCCGAGGTGTCGATCCGCTCCGCGCACAACCGCAAGGAAAGCCGCGGCGCGCACATGCACGAAGACCATCCGGATCGCGACGACGCGAACTGGATGAAGCATACGATCGCCTGGTTCGAGGGCTGGGGCGGCAAGGACGGTACCGTCACGATCGACTATCGCCCGGTCCATGATTTCACGCTGACGGACGACGTCAAATATATCGAACCCAAGGCTCGGGTGTACTGAGATGGCCTGGCCGGCCTGGATCATTTCCGCGCTGGCCCATCCGCAAGTCCGGCGCGCGGGTATCGAAGCGGCGACCAAGGCGGGCACCCTGCTCGCCGACCGGCTGGCCAAGCGCAAGGGCGAGGACGGTACAGAAATCCTTCCGCCCGAGGGGCAGCCATCGGATGCGGACCTGCTCCGCGAGGCGATGCAGAGCCTGCCGACCAAACAGGAGCTGGCCGAGGCGATCGCCGCGCTCGACGCGCAGAGCGAGGCCCGGATCAACCGTTTGCGCGGTACGATCATCCTGATCGCGATCGCGCAGTTCGCCGCACTCGCTATTTTGCTGGCCGTCCTGATCTGAGCGCCGGCCGCATGTTTTCCACGGAGAAGATCATGAAAAGTTTCGCGTTTTCGGTTGTCGCGGCGGCCTGTCTGTCGATGCTGTCGGTTCCGGTTCACGCCCAGCTCTCCCAGGCCGAACAGCAGATGACCGAAACCGTCGAAGCCGAATATGAGCGGTCGGTATCGCTGCTCGAGCGGCTGACCAACCAGAACAGCGGAACGCGCAACATGGCGGGCAATCGGGCGGTGATGGACATGCTGCGGCCGGAATTCGAGGCGCTGGGCTTTGCCGTCGACTATATCGCGCAGGACGCGGTGGAGCGCGGCGGCCATCTCTTCGCCCGGCACGAGGGCGATCCGGACCGCATGCGCATTCTGCTGATCGCCCACACCGATACGGTGTTCGAGGCCGATTCCGACTTCCAGACCTTCGTCCGCGACGGCGATCGGGCGACGGGCCCGGGCGTCTATGACGACAAGGGCGGGATCGTCATCATCCTGGCCGCGCTGCGCGCGATGCATGCCGCCGGGACGCTGGACGGCGCCAATATCACGGTCGCGCTGACCGGCGACGAGGAGGATTTCGGCGAACCGGTCGAGCTGTCGCGCCGCGACCTGATCGCCGCCGGGCAATGGGCCGATGTCGCGCTCGGCTTCGAAAGCCTGTCGATCCAGGACGGCCGCGACATGGGCGTGATCGCGCGCCGGTCGTCCAATGCCTGGACGCTGGTGACGCGCGGCAATGAAGGGCACAGCTCAGGCATTTTCAGCGAACAGATGGGCGACGGCGCGATCTTCGAGATGGCGCGCATCCTGGCCCGCTTCCGCAGCGAACTTCCCGAACCCAGCCTCACCTTCAATGTCGGCCTGCTGACCGGCGGCACGACGGCGGAACTGAGCGCCGACCAGCTGCGGGCCGAAGCCGCGGGCAAGACGAATATCGTCCCCCCGATCGCGATGGCGCGCGGCGATTTCCGCACCCTGACCCAGGAGCAGACCGACCGCGTGCGCGCCCGGATGGAGTCCATCGTCGCCGATCATGCACCCGGCACATCGGCGAGCATCACGTTCGACCAGGGCTATCCGCCGATGGCGCCGACCGAGGGCAACCGGGCGCTGCTCGACCGGCTCAACGCCGTCAATCGCGATCTGGGCCTTGCCGAGCAGCCGGTCCTCGATCCGCAGCGGCGCGGCGCGGCCGACATCTCCTTCGTCGCGCCCTATGCGGATGCCCTGGCCGGCATGGGCCCGTCGGGCGAGCGCGCCCATGCCCCGGGCGAAACGATCCATCTCGACAGCATCCGACGCCAGGCCCAGCGCGCGGCGATCCTGATGTCGCGGCTGGCGGTCGAAGAAAGGTAAGGGCCGGGCCGGGCCCGGTCCGTGCCAAGAGTTCCGCACCGCACCGCGCCACGCCAAGCTGATTGCGTTTCGATATTCTGCTAAAGGATAGCGCATGCCGATCATCCGCCTGAGCCAGCAGCCCGATCAGCGCAGCGCCTGGGCGTACTGGATCCGCGGATTGCGCCGGAACATCTATTCGCAGGGCGGTGAGGATCAGATCATCGCCGAACTGTTCGAGATCATGGGAATCGAGAACAGATGGTGCGTGGAATTCGGGGCATGGGACGGCTCTATCTCAGCAACACCTGCCGCCTGATACGCGAGGAGGGCTGGCGGGCCGTGCTTATCGAGGGCCACGAGGACCGCTGCCGCGAAATTCGCGAGAACCATCCCGATCCCGATCAAGTAATTGCCGCGCATCGCTGGGTCGGATTCGAAGCTGGGGTGAACACGATCGACGACATCCTCCGCGATACGCCGATTCCGCGCGATTTCGATCTGATCCGCATCGATGTCGACGGTATCGACTGGTATGTCTGGGAATCGATTGTCGAATACCGGCCGCGAATGGTGGTGATCGAGCATAATGCGATGGTGCCGAACAATATCGTGTTCGTGCAGGATCGCGATCCGGCGATCAATGAGGGCTGCTCGCTCGCCGCGCTGATCGAACTCGGCAGGGAGAAGGGGTATGAGCTCGTGGCCGCCCGGGGCGCCAACGCCTTTTTCGTGGTCGCCGAAGAATTCGGGAAATTCCATCTCGACGACAACTCGATCGACGCGATGAAGGTCGATAGCGGCAATTATCTCTGGTGCTGCTATAATGGGAAAATCTACAACACGATGTCGCGGATGGCGTGGTGGGGCCGGAACGCGAAGATCGATTCCGAAAGCCTCCAGCTGCTCAGCGAATTCCGCTTTCACGGTACGGTGCAGGGGCGCGCCGACGACTGGCTGACGAAAACGGCGACCGGCGAGGAGGACCTGACGACGGCCGATGGTATCGTTCGCGAAATGCAGTATCTGCGGGAAAATCGAGCGGCGATGGACCCGGACAGATGGGCGGTGCGCAATCGGAACCTCTGGGTGGCGGTAAAGGCCTGGTCTGGTAGAAACCGGAACTGGGTCGACGGCTCGAGCGAGCCCGAAAAAGCCCCCTGACCCCGCGCTATCCGATACAAGCGCAGATCGGGCGGGATCCGGGCGATCACATCCCGGGCCCGGTTTCCGGTCATTTTCGGGGAACGATCGCGGCGTTCGGTTCGGATCGGCCGCTTGACTCTTCCCGGGCCCGGAAACACAATTTTACCCAATCGATTACCGGAGCGCGCCACTGCAGGTCTTGTTTCGCCAGATTGTCACGACATCCTTCGCCATGCTGTTGGCGTTCGCTTTCGCTGGTGCAGTGGCGCCGGCTTTCGCGCAATCGGGTACGGACGGCGTTGTCAGCCATACGCGCCCGCTGCCGTCCTTCCTGTCACGGGTCCAGCCGCATGAGGCGGTGCTCGGCGCCAATGCGGGAACCGAGATCGAATATGATATCGGCGCGCGTGCCGCGCTGGACGATCATCTTCGCCTGTCCCGCGCGCTGGATGGTATCGCCGCGAACCGCCCCGGCACCGTCGACGCCTATGTCCTTTCGATCGCGCTCGACAGCGATCCGGTGTTCGGGCGCGAGGCGCGCGAGGCGGCGCGCGTCCTTGCGCGGCGCTATGATGCCGAAGGCCGGACGATCGTCCTGGGCGCGCCTGACGGCAATGGCGATGACAGCCTGCCGCGCGGGTCCTTCACATCGCTGTCGGTCGCGCTTGCGCGGATCGCAGAGGTCATGGACCCGGCGGAGGACGTGCTGATCCTCTACGCGACGAGCCACGGCCTCCCGGCCGGCATCGTCTATTATTATGGCGATCAGGGCTATGGCACGATGTCGGGTCTGCGCCTGTCGACCTTGCTGGGCGAACTGAGGATCGCCAACCGGCTGGTAATCGTGAATGCCTGTTTCTCGGGCACGTTCGTCCCGGCGCTGTCTTCGCCGACCAGTGTGGTTGTCGCGGCCGCCGCTCCGGATCGCACGTCCTTTGGCTGCGCCGCGACCAACGACTGGACCTATTTCGGCGACGCTTTCGTCAACCGGGCGCTGCGGCGGCCGCAACCGCTCGCCGATGCTTTCCAACAAGCGCAGGTCAAGATTGCGCAATGGGAGGGCGAGATCGGCATGACGTCGTCCGAGCCGCAAATTTGGGTCGGCACGCAGGCCGGAATGTGGCTCGACGCGCTCGAGAACAGGATGCCGCAGATCGCGACCCGCCCCGTCGGACGGCCGGCGAATGGCGACGTTCCGGCACGCCCCAGACGCTGAAGCCTCTGCGTTTCTTTTTCCACCGGCCTTATTCCAGGAGTTCCCATTCAATGCCGAACGAAGACCAACGCGAATACTGGAATGAACAGGCCGGCCCGAAATGGGTGGCGCATCAGGCGCGCCTTGACGCGATGCTGGCTCCGGCCGATCCGATCCTGATCGATGCCGTCGCACCGCGTTCGGGAGAGAGGATATTGGATATCGGCTGCGGAACGGGCGCGGTGTCCGAACTGCTTGCTCTGGAAGGCGCGGCGGTGACGGGCATCGACCTTTCGGAGACGATGATCGCAGGCGCACAGTTTCGCGCGCGCGAGAATCTATCCTTCCAGGTTGCCGACGCGGCCCAGTTTCTCGGCGATGCGCCTTTTGCAGCCGTGGCGTCCCGGTTCGGCGTCATGTTTTTCGACGACCCCCATGCGGCGTTCGCCAATATTCGCGCGAATCTGGTGCCGGACGGCCGACTCGTTTTCCTGTGCTGGCAGGCGCCGGATCGCAATCCATGGGCGATGGTTCCGGCAAAAGCGGTCGTGCCCTTGCTTGCCGAACCGATGCCCACCGATCCCGACGCGCCCGGCCCGTTCGCTTTGGCCGATAGCGATCGGATCATGACCATTCTGGACGCTGCGGGATTTCGGGATGCCGTGATCGAGGGCCATGATGTTCCGATTGTGCTGAGCCGCGATGGTCTCGACGATGCGACGGATTTTGCGTGCCAGATCGGTCCGGGTTCGCGAGCCTTGACCGAGCTCGATGAAACCGGTCGGGCCAAGGCGCGTATCGCCATCCGGGAAGCGCTGTCAGGCCATGTCGGCCCGACTGGGTCGCTGACAATGGCAGGCGCTGTCTGGCTGGTGACGGCGCGGGCCTAGTCCGGCGCCGAAGCCGCCTAGCGCCAGCGCAGATTGTCGCGGTCGAGCTGGGCGACCGAGGTCACGCCCATCAGCTTCATGTCGCGCTCGATTTCCGCGCGCAGGTTGCCGAGCGCCCGCTCCACGCCGGCCTGTCCGGCCGCCGCCAGCGCATAGAGATAGAAGCGTCCGCCCGAACAGGCCTTGGCGCCGACGCTCAGCGCTTTCAGCACATGGCTGCCCCGCCGGATACCGCCGTCGCAGATCACGTCGAGCCGGTCGCCGACCGCGTCGACGATTTCGGCGAGCTGGTCGAACGGTGCGCGGCTGCCGTCCAGCTGCCGCCCGCCATGGTTGGACACCATGATTGCCGTCGCACCGATATCGGCGGCGCGCCGGGCATCCTCGACCGACATGATCCCCTTGAGGCAGAACTCTCCGCCCCAATCGGCGCGGATCTGCTCGGCCGTCGCCCAGTCGAGCGACTGATCGAGCATCGTCGAGAAATAGTCGCCGATCGACAGCGCGATATTGCTGCCCTCGCCGATATGGTCCTTGAGATTCGGGAGTTCGAACCTCTCCCGCAGCAGATAGTTGAGTCCCCAGGCGGGTTTGGCCGCGTAGCTGAGGAAGGAGCGCGGCGTGATGCGGGGCGGCGACGTGAAGCCGGTGCGCAGGCAGCGTTCGCGATTGCCGCCGACGATCGTGTCGACGGTCAGGGTCAACGCGTCGAACTGCGCGGTCCTGCACGCCTCGACCATCGCCCGGTTCAGACCCTTGTCCTTGTGGATGTAGAGCTGGAACATCTTGGGGCAGTCATAGTCCGCGCCGATTTCCGCTATCCCGACCGTCGCAAGCGACGAGATGCCGAAATAGGTGCCGAACTTCTCGGCGGCCCGCGCCACCGCGCGTTCGCCCTGCCAGTGGAACAGCCGCTGGAGCGCGGTCGGCGAGAGGAAGAGCGGCATCGAAATCGTGCGCCCCATGACGGTCGTCGTCATGTCCACATCCTGCACCCCGGCGAGCACGCTGGGCACCAGGTCGCACTCCTCGAATGCAGCCGTGTTGCGGCGAAGCGTCGCCTCGTCGTCCGCGCCGCCATCGATATAGTGGAAGACCGGGCCGGGCAGCCGCTGTCTCGCCAGTCGCCGGAAATCTTCGCTGTTATGGCAGTCCGTCAAACGCATCGCCCGCCCCTCTAAACCAGCCACCGGGCCTTGCACAGCAGCTATTGGCGAACCACCCTTATCGCGGCTAAAAGCCCGCCTGAGGGCCGCAATTTTCCAGGATCACGCCGTGTACGAAACGATAGAAGCGCTCGCAATTCCGCAAGAGGCGAAAGAGCGGCTGCGGATCATGTTCATCGCCAAGCACGCGCTGTGGGACGGCGGGCTGCATCCCGAGGACGGCAATCACGCGCTCTATCATCACGAAACGCGCATGATCCTCGAGGAGATCGGTCTCAATCTGACGCTCGCCAACAGTTTCGACGCCTTGCTGACGCGTCCGGACGTCGATTTCGTGTTTCCGCTGCTGAACCGCGCCGGCTTCGTCAATTCGGAGATGCTGGCACCTCTGCTCTGCAACATGCACCGCGTCCCCTATCTCGGTGCGAGCCCGATCATCCGCGGCCTTTCCGACGACAAGCATTTGTCCAAGCTCGTCGCCGTGCGGGCCGGCGTGCCGACGTCGCCCTGGGCCATCTATCGCCGCGGCGCGCCGGTGGATGAGGCCGATTGCCCCAAGGGCGACCGGCTGGTGATCAAGCCCAACGCGTCCTCGGCGTCGTGGGGCGTGCAGGACGCGACCGACTGGAGCGGGGTCGCCCATGCGATCGCCGACATCCACAACCAGGGCCATGACGCGATCGTCGAGCCGTTCCTCAACGGCAGCGATGTCGAGGTGCCGGTGATCACGATCGGCGATCCGGTCGTGCTGCCGATGCTGATTTTCCAGCAGGCGGATCCGACGCATCTGCGCACCTATTACGAGAAGCGCGACCTGGTCGGCCGCGCGCACAAATATTCGCTCGACCCGTTTGACGACCCCGAATGGACGCCCAAGATTGCCGAGCTGACGACGCGGCTGTTTCGGGAATTCCGGCCGTTCGACTATGGACGGTTCGAGTTCCGGCTGGATCGCGAAAGCGGCGAGGTGCAGTTCCTCGAGGTCAATCTCAACTGCAATCTCTGGTCCGAAAAAGTGTTCGGGCGGGCGGCCAAGCTTGCGGGTCTGACCCAGGCAGAGCTGATCGAAACGATCCTCGCGGACAGCCTCCGCCGCAACGGACTGATCGGTTACTGACACATTAAGCTGCAGTTCACGCACTCCCTCCCAAGACTGGCGACGAAGCGTTTGATTTCATCGACGAGTTGAGTGGAGAATGTGATGAGCGAGACTTCGACGGACCGGTCGCCGGGATTCAAGCTGGCCCTGGTCCTGCTGGCGGCGTTCCTGCTGTCGATCCCGCTCTTCACCATCTGGCTGCTCGTCTATGATCGCGAGCAGCAATCGCAAACGGCGCTGGCGTCGATCGCCGAGGGCTGGGGCGGTCCGCAAATCCTGTCCGGGCCGCAACTGGTCATTCCCTATCGTGCGCAGACGACCGAGACGACCCAGGAAAACGGCCGCACCGTTACGCGAACCCGCACGGTCTCGCGCGAACTCGTGCTGGCGCCGCAGACCCTGGCGCTGGAAACGGAACTGGCGCCCGAGCGGCGCGCGCGCTCGATCTACGAGGCCGTCGTCTATCGCGCGACGACATCCGGACGGGCATCGTTCGCGCTGCCCGACGATCTGTCGCGGCTGGGTGTCGAGCGATCCGCGCTCGCGCTCGATCGCGCCGAACTGCGGTTCGGCCTGTCCGACATGCGCGGCATCCAGGCGGCCGATATCCGGTTCGACGGCCGCGACGTCGCGCTGCAGTCGGGGGGCGGCGCCAACGGCCCCGGTTTCTCGGCACTGGTCGACGCCGCTTCCCTGTCCGAGTCCGGGATCGATGCGACCTTCGCCGTCGCGTTTCGCGGCAATCAGCGGCTATCGCTGCAACCGCTTGCGGGCGAAACCGAATGGACCGTCCGGTCGAGCTGGCCGCACCCGTCCTTTCAGGGCGGTTTCCTGCCCGACGCATCGGAGGTGTCCGCCGAAGGCTTTTCGGCGACATACCGGATCACCAACCTCGCTCTCGGCCGCTCGCTCGTATCCACCGGCGCGCCGTCCGGCGAAGGCGACGGGATCGGGCCGATGCCGGCGCACCGCTACGCATATGACGTGCCGCCGGGCGAATATGAAACCCGGGTCAGCCTGATCCAGCCGGTCGACCTCTATTCACAGGTCGATCGCTCGGTGAAATACGGGTTCCTGATCATCGGCTTCACCTTCCTCGCCTATCTGATGTTCGATGTGATTGCGGGCGTGCGGGTGTCGACGGTCGAATATCTGCTCGTCGGCGCGGCGCTCGTCCTGTTCTTCGTGCTGCTGCTCGCCTTTGCCGAACTGATCGGTTTCGGCTGGGCCTTCATCGTGGCCGCGGCCGCCATTGTCGGGCTCAATACCAGCTATTCGGCGGCGGTGCTCCGGAGCTGGCGCCGCGCCGCCTATATCGGCGGATTGCTGGCCGGGCTCTATGCGGTGATGTTCATTCTGCTCAGCCTCGAGACCTTCTCGCTGCTGATCGGTTCGCTGCTGCTGTTCGTCGCCCTGGCGGCGATCATGTACGCGACGCGCAATATCGACTGGGGCAGATCCGGCGCGTCGCAGACCTGACGACGGAGGGTTTCCGGAGCCTCCTCGCAAAAATGAAGTGCGCTACCCCTTCCGCAGTGCGGCATGACGCGCTATCTCGCTGCCAAACGGGAAGGAAACCGCAGAGCAATGGCCGAATTCACGCTTCCGAAGAACAGCAAGGTCCGCAAGAACGGCAAGGTCCACAAATCGGACGGCGCCCGGACCAAGACCTTCAAAGTCTATCGCTATGATCCGGATAGCGGCGAAAATCCGCGCTATGACCGGTTCGAGATCGATCTCGACGACTGCGGCCCGATGGTGCTCGACGCGCTGATCAAGATGAAGGGCGAGCAGGACAGTTCGCTGACCTTCCGCCGGTCCTGCCGCGAAGGCATTTGCGGATCCTGCTCGATGAATATCGACGGTTCCAACGGCTTGGCCTGTACGACCGCGATCGAGGATTGCGACAAGAAGGAGATCACGATCACGCCGCTGCCGCATATGGACGTGATCAAGGATCTGGTTCCCGATTTCACGCATTTCTACGCGCAATATGCATCGATCCAGCCCTGGCTGAAGACCGAGACTCCCGAGCCTTCGGGCAAGGAACGGCTGCAGTCGCCCGAGGATCGCGCCAAGCTCGACGGCCTGTACGAGTGCATCCTGTGCGCCTGCTGCTCGACAAGCTGCCCGAGCTACTGGTGGAACAGCGACAAGTTTCTCGGCCCCGCGATCCTGCTCCAGGCCTATCGCTGGCTGGCCGACAGCCGGGACGAGCATACCGGCGAGCGGCTCGATCAGCTCGAGGACCCGTTCCGCCTCTATCGCTGCCACACGATCATGAACTGCGCCAATGTCTGCCCCAAGGGGCTCTCGCCGGCGCGCGCGATCGCGGAAACCAAGAAGATGATGCTCGAACGCTCGGTCTGAGCGGGGCCGCTTCCTTGTCCGATTCCCAATTCCGCCACGAGCCCGATCCCGACGATCCGGACTGGATGATCTGGGAGATCAAGGATCCGGAGCGTTTCAACGCGCTGCTCGGCAAGTTCCGCGTGCGCCGCGAGACCGAGCAGATGGCACGCTGCCGGATGTGGCCGCAGCCGATCCACAGCAACCTGTCGGACGTCGTCCATGGCGGCGTCGTCATGAGCTTCATCGACATTTCGATGTTCGCCGGATCGCGCATGCTCGGGATCGAGCATGCCGGGCGGTCGGTGACGCTCGATCTGACCTGCCAGTTCATGGCGCCCGGCGCGATGGACAAACCGCTCGACGCCGAGGTCGAGATTTTGCGCGAAACCGGTCGCCTCGTCTTCCTGCGCGGCCTGGTCGTGCAGGATGCGGTCAAGGTCGCAGCCTTTTCGGGCACGATCCGCAAGGCCAGCCCGCCCCGATGACGGCGCTCGCCGCGCGCTACGAGGCGCTGGTCGAAGCCGGAGAGCTTCGGCCCGATGGCGACCAGAAGCAGGCCGTCGACCGGCTGGTGCGGCTCAGCGAGGAACTGGAAGCGGCCCCCCGCCGCGGCAGCGTGATCTGGCGGGCGCTGGGCAAGAAGCCGGAGGCGGTGCGCGGCGTCTATCTGTGGGGCGGGGTCGGGCGCGGCAAATCCATGCTGATGGACCTGTTCTTCGCCTGTCTCGATACGCCGTCGAAACGCCGCGTCCATTTCCACGAGTTCATGCTCGATATCCACGACCGGCTGCGGGCCGAACGGGCGAAGGAGAAGGGCGATCCCGTCCTCCCCGTCGCCGATGCCATTCGCGACGAGGCCCGGCTGCTCGCGCTCGACGAGATGGTGGTGAACAATACCGCCGACGCGGCGATCCTTTCGCGGCTGTTCACCGCGCTGCTCGCCAAGGGGGTGACGGTCGTGACGACGTCGAACCGTCCGCCCGTCGATCTCTACAAGGATGGGCAGAACCGCGAGCTGTTCCTGCCGTTCATCGACCTGATCGAGGAGCGTCTCGAGGTCGTCCCGCTCAACGGGCCGACCGATTACCGGCTCGAACGGCTGGGCGGGATGCCGACCTGGTATGTACCCAATGGCGAAGAGGCGACGGCCAGGTTGCGCGAGGCTTTTTTCCGCCTCACCGACTATTCGCCGGACGATGCCGAGCATGTCCCGAGCGAGGATATCGCGGTTGCCGGCGGTCGCTCTCTGTACGTTCCCAAGTCGCTGAAGGGCGTCGCAGTATTCTCGTTCAAGCGGCTGTGCGGCGAAGCCCGGGGCGCGGCCGACTATCTCGCCATCGCCCGCAGATATCACACGGTGATCATCGTCGGCATTCCGCAAATGGGGCCGGAAAAGCGCAACGAGGCGACGCGCTTCAAGGTCCTGATCGACGCGCTCTACGAATATAAGGTGAAGCTGCTCGCCGCGGCCGATGCCGATCCCGCCGCGCTGTACGAGGCCGGCGACGGCGCGTTCGAGTTCGAGCGGACCGCTTCGCGGCTCATCGAGATGCAGTCGGACGAGTATCTCTCCGCCGGGCATGGCGTGGGGGCGAACGGGGGCTAGATCGCCTGTGCCAATTCCTGTCCGCGCGCGGTCAGGCCGTAGATCGGCGCGGGCGGAAAATCCTCGACGATCGCGCGCGAAACCAGCTCCTGTCCCATCATCTGTTTCAGCGTCAGCGACAGCGCGCGCGGCGTGGCCGGCGCCAGCTCGGTCTTCAACTGGGTGAAGCGGCGCGCCGATCCGCGCAGTTCGTAGGCCAGCGGCAGCGTCCAGCGCTGGAACGATTGCGGGCCGAGCCCGAGCGTCGTCGAAACCGCCTCGATCCGCCCGGCGCGTTCGGCGACGGCCGCGCCGCTGGCGGTCAGCAGATATTCGGGGCGCAGCGGATGGCCGTGGCCGGTATTGCGTTCGATCCAGCCCGCCGCCGTCAGATGGTCCAGCGCGCTCGCGAGCGCCGAACGCGCGCAACCGAGCCGGTTGAGCAGCACGACGAAGCGCGCGCCGCCGCCTTCCGCCGCCAGCGCGGCAAGCAGCGGCAACGCCCAGCGGCGTTCCCCCAAAGTCCGGACTTCCTCGATCGCAAGCATTGCCAGTTCCTATGGTCGATTGACAGCTTCTATATATAGTATAAAAACAAGACTATCAAATCGGGACTCGGGAGGTAAGCGATGGCGATAGATTTTGACGGCGGACTGACCTGCAGCATGGGCGTCAGCGATCTCGGCAAGGCGATCGACTGGTATGAGGAGGTACTCGGCTTTTCCCTGCTTTACCGGGTCGACGATATCGCCTGGGCCGAACTGTCGACCTCGGTCGAAAAGGTCAATCTGGGGTTGTCGCAGGTCGAGGAGGTCAAGCAGGGCGGCGGCGTGACGCCGACCTTCGGAACGCGGGATATCGAGGCCGCCAAGGCCGACCTCGATTCGAAAAACGTGCGGCAGGACGGCCCGATCCAGACGATTCCCGAAATGGTGAAGCTGCTGACCTTTTTCGATCCGGACGGCAATGCGCTGATGTTCTACGAGGACATCGCCGAAACCGCCTGACCGGCGCAAGGAGGGTATCATGTGGCAATTCAAAAGTGCGGCATTCGCCTGTGCGCTGACGATGGCGCCCGCTCCGGTTCTTGCCCAGCAGGCCGAGAATGATTTCGCGCATTGGTTTGCCGGTGAATGGCGGGGCGCCGGCACCGTCTCCGGGAATGCGAGCCGCGCCGCGCTCGATGTGGCGCCCACGCTCGGCGGCCGGTTCCTCGAACTCGATTACCGGTTTACCGCGTTCGCGGCGGACGGCACTGCCACGCGCTTCGCGGGGCGCGGGTTCTACCGGATGGACGGCGATGACGCCTGGACCGGCCACTGGTTCGACAGCAGCGGCGCCGTTCATGCGCTTTCGGCCGCGGTCGATGGCGAAGCTCTCGTTGCGCGGTGGGGCGAGAATGGCCGTTCGGAATATCGGAGAATCGATGCGGACCGGCTCGAGGTCGTCGACAGCTACCGCGCGGCGGACGGCGACTGGACCGAATTCGCGCGCATCTCCTATACGCGCGACGAGAATTGAGAGCCCTTTAGCGCCCGGCCGCGGCGCCGGACTCCCACCTTCGCGGCAATGCTGGTAAGCGCGGTGCTCCATTTGCGATCAGGGAGTCCGCATTATGGGTATGTCCGCCGCACTCCGTTTCACGATTTCCGCGACCATTGCCGTCTGCGCGGTGCTGGCCCCGCCTGCCGCGGCGCAGGACCGGGATACCGAACGCGCGCTGCTGGAGCGGATCGTCGAAATCCCGACCGTGGCCGGGCGCGGCGAAATGCCGCGGCTGATCGCGCTGCTCCGGACCGAACTGACCGGCGCCGGGTTCGACGCGTTTCATGTGCGGCCGCACGGCGATACCGAGACGCTGATCGCCCGCCGCAATGCGGACCGCCCGTCGGGCGAGGGCGCGATCCTGCTGATGGCGCATATGGACGTGGTCGATGCCGATCCGGACGACTGGCAGAACCCGCCGTTCGAGTTTCGCGAGGAGGACGGTTACTATCTCGGACGCGGCGTCGTCGACAACAAGGCCGGGCTCACCGGGCTGGTGCTGGCGCTGCAACGGCTCGAAGCATCGGATTTCGCGGCGGATCGCGACTTGATCGTGCTGTTTACGGGGGACGAGGAGACGCTGCAGAACGGGGCCCGGCTGGCGGCCAGCGAATGGCGCGAGCTGATCGATGCCGAGATCGCGCTCAACAGCGACGGCGGCGGGGGAAGCGTCTTTCGCGACGGCCGGGTCGAGGGCTTCTTCGTCCAGCTTGCCGAGAAGACCTATGCCGATTTCCGTTTTCGCGCGACCAACCGGGGCGGTCACAGTTCCCGGCCCCGCGCCGACAATGCGATATACCAGCTCGCCCATGCGCTCGGCGCCGTGGAGCGGCACCGCTTTCCCCACCAGCTCAACGATGCGACGCGGGCGTCCTACGAAGCGCTCGCCGAAAATGACGGCGGCTATTACGGCCAGCTGGTCCGCGCCTGGCTCGACGATCCCGACAATGACGAGAGGGCCGACCTGATCGAAGCCCTTGAGCCGGGGCAGACGCGCACGCGCTGCGTCGCCACGCAGATCAGCGGCGGTCATGCGCCCAACGCGCTGCCCCAGAGCGCGGAAGCGACCGTCAACTGCCGGATCTTCCCCGGCACGCCGACCGAGGAGATTCTCGAGACGCTGCAGCGCCTCGCCGGGCAACATGTAGAGGTGACGATGATGGAAGGGAGCGGCGCCTGGTCCGACCCTTCGCCGATCGACGACGAGCTGTTCGCCGCCTATCGCGAGGCGGTGGCCATCCATTTCCCCGACGCGCCGATCATCCCCTTCATGTCCGCCGGCGCGACCGACGCGATATTCACGCGCGGCGCCGGCATTCCGACATACGGCATCGGCGGAACATGGACGATTGCCGGCGAACCGGTGGGCGCGCACGGCCTCGACGAGCGGATCCTCGCCGATGCCTTTCACGGCAGCATCGACATCTGGGAGTCGCTGTTGCGCACCGTTGCCGGGGCCCGGTGAAGGGCGGCCGCCCGCGCCGATCGGTGCCGGCCCGGCTATAGCGCCATGAGCGTCAGAGCTCCGAGGACCCGCGCGATCGGACGGATCGATCGGTCGAGTGCCGGCGGCTCGGCGCGCGGAACCCGGATCGGCGGCACACGTCCGCTCGACGTCGACAGCAAAATGGCATGCGCCTCGAAAGTGATCCGCCGGATGATCGGCTGTCCGTTGAGCATGACGATGTAAACGCTGCCGTCGATCAGTTCGGACTCGCGCGGTTCGATATCCCTGCAGATCAGGATATCGCCTTCGCCCGCGATATCCCCGAGCAGGTCGTCGGGCATTTCGGTCAGCCAGAGATCGTCGGCGGCGCGGAGTTTGCGTTCGATCCAGTCGCGGCGGATCGGCATCGTATCGATGGCCGTTCCCTTTTCGCTGCCGGTGATCCCAGCGAGATCGTGGACCGGCAAGGTTGCCCAGTCCATATCCGGCGCATCGACAAGGTTGCGCGAATTGCCGCCGTACAGCAGCCAGCGCGGCGATACCTGCAGCAGGTCCGAAAGCGGGAAGAGCGCGGCCGAATCCGGCAGATTCTCACCCTTCCATATGCGGCCCATCGTCGTTTTGGGAATGCCGATCGCCGACGCGATGTCGCTCTGTTTCAGGCCCAGCTCGCGGGCGCGGGAGGCTATGCGCTCGGCGACAAACTGTTTGTCGAGAGGGGGTTGACTGTCCCGAATTCGGATTTTATCGTGCCGATATTGGTCTTTTTGGAGCCGAAATTCAGACATGCCGCTCCATCCCATAGACGTCAAGGCCAGGCTCAAAAAGCTTCATGGAAGCGTTCTCGCCTTCGAGCGGGCGCGCGGATTGCCGCCGGAATCGGTGCGCGACGTCCTGCGCGGGCGGAGCAATCGCCGGGTGGCGAAAGCCATAGCGAGCGAACTCGGTCTGGAAATCCATTCTCTGCTTCCCGGTCATCAATCCCGAAAACGGGACGATAGCGCCGAAAGCGGGGTTGCGCATCATCAAAATGCGGAACGCCGCCGGTGATGATCGGCAAGGCGACAAGATGGGCGACGGCATGTGGCGCGATCGCGGACGGCGAGGTGCTGCTCGTGCCGGTCGACGCCATCGGCATGGGCCGTCGACTGCGTCCGCTCGATGCCGGCTGGGCGGTGGCGCTCGGACATACGATGCTCGCCGAAGGGCAGCGCGCTCCGATCGTGCTGCGGCGCGGGCACGGGCGGGGCGGTTTCCGCCTGGTGAGCGGCGCACACAGGCTGGCCGCGGCGCGCGCTTTTGCCGGTCTGTCGCCGGTCAAGGGGACCGTTGTCGATCCGCAACGCGCCGAAACTCTTCTGGAAAAGATCGCCACTGAATTCCGGCGCATGGAAGTACCGCCAATCGATCGCGCGGCGCTGATCGCCGACATGCGGGATCTTCTCGATACCGGGGATTGCGCCGGGGATGGCGCTGGTCTTTCCGAAGACCGGTTACCGCGTCTCCATGCGGACAGGATTGCGGAGATGATCGGCCTGTCCGTGTCCGAGGTTGAACGGTTTCTAATGCTTCATCGCCGATTGGCGGCGAGAGTGGCGGAAATGCTGCGCGAACACGGCGCCGCGCAAAGCGAAGCGCAGTTGCACGATCTGTCACGATTGGCTTGGTCGATACAGGAGCAGATAGCGTATCTGCTGCTCGACGGTGCGCGCAGCGTTTCCGAGGCCAGGGCGACGTTGCAGGACCGCGCGATAGCGATTTCGCCGGTCCAGCAGATGGACGAATTTCTGGCCGCATTCGAGCGCATGGACGCCGACGACAAACGGCGCGCGCTGTTCCAGCTCGCCCGCCGTTTGCCGGAAGGAATGGCCATTACCGGCATCTGATAATCGTCGCGCATTCCATTTCTTGCCGGTTCGCTCTTGTTGCTGTTGCCGACTCATGCCTCACCGTCTAAGCCCAGCCCGTTTTCAGGGCTTTGCCCGTTGCCAGACAGAAGAGGACAGACATGGCTCGCAACAAGATTGCGCTTATCGGCGCCGGCATGATCGGCGGCACGCTTGCCCATCTCGCCGCGATGAAGGAAATGGGCGATGTCGTTCTGTTCGACATCGCCGAAGGCATGCCGCAGGGCAAGGCGCTCGATCTTTCGCAGGCCGGGCCGGTCGAAGGCTATGACAGCGCGCTGAAGGGCACTCAGGATTACGCCGATATCGCGGGCGCGGACGTCTGCATCGTGACGGCCGGCGTCGCACGCAAGCCCGGGATGAGCCGCGACGATCTGATCGAAATCAACCTCAAGGTGATGAAGTCGGTCGGCGAGGGCATCAAGACCCACGCGCCCGACGCCTTCGTCATCTGCATCACCAACCCGCTCGACGCGATGGTCTGGGCGCTGCGCGAATTTTCGGGGCTTCCGCACGAGAAGGTCTGCGGCATGGCCGGCGTGCTCGACAGCGCGCGCTTCCGCCACTTCCTCGCCGAAGAATTCGGCGTTTCGGTCGAAGACGTCACCGCCTTCGTACTCGGCGGCCATGGCGACACGATGGTGCCGGTTCCCGCCTATTCGACCGTTGCGGGCATCCCGATCCCCGATCTCATCAAGATGGGCTGGTCGACGCAGGACAAGATCGACGCGATCGTCGATCGCACCCGCAAGGGCGGCGGCGAGATCGTCGGGCTGCTCGGCAACGGCAGCGCCTATTACGCGCCGGCGACGAGCGCGATCATGATGGCCGAGAGCTATCTCAAGGACAAGAAACGCGTTCTCCCCGCCGCCGCGCATCTGACCGGCCAGTATGGCGTCGACGATCTCTATGTCGGCGTGCCCGTGATCATCGGCAAGGACGGCGTCGAGCGGATCGTCGAGATCGAACTCGGCGACGAGGCGCGCGAAAACTTCAACGTGTCGGTCGATGCCGTGAAGGAACTGCTGGAAGCCTGTAAGGGACTCGACAGCTCGCTCGCATAGATACTTCCCAAAAAAGCGACAGGACAGCGATCAGGATGAGCATACTCGTCGACAGCAATACCAAGGTCATCACCCAGGGCATGACCGGCGATACCGGCACCTTCCACACCCGGCAGGGCCTGGATTACGGCACCAAGATGGTCGCCGGCGTTACCCCTGGGAAAGGCGGGACCGAGCATCTGGGCCTCCCCGTGTTCGATACGGTCGCCGAGGCGCGCGATGCGACGGGGGCCGATGCGAGCGTCGTCTATGTCCCGCCGAAATTCGCCGCCGCCTCGATCATCGAGGCGATCGAGGCCGAGATTCCGCTGATCGTCGCGATTACCGAGGGCATTCCGGTGCTCGACATGGTGACGGTGAAAGGCCATCTCGAAGGCTCCAAGTCGCGGCTGATCGGGCCGAACTGCCCCGGCGTGCTGACGCCGGACGAGTGCAAGATCGGCATCATGCCGGGCAGCATCTTCTCGAAAGGGTCGGTCGGCGTGGTCAGCCGGTCCGGCACGCTGACCTATGAAGCGGTGCACCAGACCACGGCCGTCGGGCTCGGCCAATCGACCGCGGTCGGCATCGGCGGCGATCCGGTCAACGGCACCAACTTCATCGACGTGCTCGAGATGTTCCTCGCCGACGACGAAACCGAATCGATCGTGATGATCGGCGAGATCGGCGGCAGCGCCGAGGAAGAGGCCGCGCAGTTCCTGGCCGACGAAGCCAAGGCGGGCCGGTCCAAGCCGGTCGTCGGCTTCATCGCCGGGCGCACCGCGCCTCCCGGCCGCCGGATGGGCCATGCCGGTGCGATCGTCTCCGGCGGCAAGGGCGGCGCGGACGACAAGATCGCGGCGATGGAAGCCGCGGGCATCACTGTCTCTCCGAGCCCGTCCGAACTCGGCACGACGCTCGCGGAACTGCTCAAGGGTTGATAGAGGTGGCTCCCGACGCCAGATCGACGGCGTGGGACAGCTAGGGATCACAAAATATGGGCTATGAGGGCATCGACTTCTCGGAGCTGGAAGGCGTCAGCCCCTCTTTCGTGGAAGCCCTGTATCGGCGCTATCGCGGCAATCCCGACGCCGTCGACGCGAGCTGGCGGGTCTTTTTCGACGGGCTGGAGGAAACGGCGAGCGGCCCGAGCTGGCAGCGTCCGAACTGGCCGGTCGCGAGCACCGACGCGCTGACCGCGGGCCTCGACCCGACGCAGATGACGATCGCCGATCCGAACTGCGCGCCCGCCGCCCCCTCCTATTCGCGCAAGCCGCTTTCCTCCGACGAGATCGAGCGCGCGGCCGGCAATTCGATCCGCGCCATGATGCTGATCCGCACCTATCGCGTGCGCGGGCATCTCGCGGCAAATCTCGATCCGCTCAAGCTCCACGAACGCGAGCTGCCCGCCGATCTGACGCCCGAATTTCACGGCTTTGCGGCCGACGAACTCGACAAGCCCGTCTATCTCGGCGGCGCGCTGGGGATGGACAGCGCGACGGTCAACGAGATCGTCGCGATCCTGCGCGACAATTATTGCGGGCCGGTCGGCCTCGAATATATGCATATCAATGACCTGGAGGAGCGCCGCTTCCTCCAGGAGCGGATGGAGGGCAAGGAGGCCGCCATCCAGTTCACGCCCGAGGGCAAGCAGGCGATCCTCCGCAAGGTCATCGAGGCCGAGCAGTGGGAAAGTTTTCTCGGGAAGAAATATGTCGGCACCAAGCGGTTCGGTCTCGACGGCGGCGAATCCATGGTTCCGGCGCTCGAGGCGATCATCAAATATGGCGGTGCGGACGGCGTCCGGGAGATGGTGATCGGCATGGCGCATCGCGGGCGTCTGAACGTGCTCGCCAACGTCATGGGCAAGCCCTATCGCGCGATCTTCCACGAATTTGCCGGCGGTGCGGCCAATCCGGAAGATGTCGGCGGGTCGGGCGACGTCAAATATCATCTCGGCACCTCGACCGATCGCGAGTTCGACGGGATCAGCGTCCATATGTCGCTCGTTCCCAATCCCTCGCATCTCGAGGCGGTGAACCCGGTCGTCCTCGGGAAAACGCGCGCGACCCAGGTCACCCGGGAGGATCTGGAAGAGCATAAGGAAGTGCTGCCCGTGCTCCTTCATGGCGACGCGGCGTTCGCCGGCCAGGGTATCGTCATGGAATGCTTCGGGTTTTCCGGCATTCGCGGATACAATACCGGCGGCTGCATCCACTTCGTCATCAACAACCAGATCGGCTTCACGACGAGCCCGCAATTCGCCCGGTCCTCGCCCTATCCCTCGGACGTCGCCAAGATGGTTCAGGCGCCGATCCTCCATGTGAACGGCGACGATCCGGAGGCGGTGACCTTCGCCTGCAAGCTCGCCATCGAATTCCGCCAGACCTTCCACCGCGACGTCGTGATCGACATGTGGTGCTATCGCCGCTTCGGCCATAACGAAGGCGACGAACCGAGCTTCACCCAGCCGGTCATGTACCGCGCGATCCGCTCGCATCCGAAGGTGTCGAAAATCTACGGGGAGCGGCTGGTGACCGAGGGCGTGGTCGACGAAGACTGGGCCGATGCCGCTATCGACGAGTTCAACGCGCTGCTCGACGACGAGTTCGAGGCCGGCAAGAGCTATCTTCCGAACAAGGCCGACTGGTTCGGCGGGCGCTGGGAAGGGCTGGGCATGCCGGCCGATCCCGAGACCGCGCGGCGCGGCGTCGTGTCGGGCGTCGAGGAGGAAACGCTGCGTTCGATCGGCGACATCCTGACCACGGTTCCCGACGATGTGACGATCCACAAGACGCTGGGCCGGATCCTCGATGCGAAGCGCCAGATGTTCGAAAGCGGCGAGGGCTTCGACTGGGCGACCGCCGAGGCGCTGGCCTTCGGCACGCTGATCCACGAGGATTATCATGTCCGCCTGTCGGGCCAGGATTCGGGACGCGGCACGTTCAGCCAGCGTCATGCCGAATGGGTCGATCAGGAGACGGCCGAACGCTATACGCCGCTCGCCCATATTCCGGGCGGCCGGTTCGAAGTGCTCAACAGCCCGCTGTCCGAATATGGCGTGCTCGGCTTCGAATATGGCTATGCCTTGGCCGATCCGCAGACGCTCGTGCTTTGGGAAGCCCAGTTCGGGGATTTCGCCAACGGCGCGCAGATCATGATCGACCAGTTCATCGCATCGGGAGAGGCGAAATGGCTGCGCGCCAACGGTCTCGTGATGCTGTTGCCGCACGGTTACGAGGGGCAGGGGCCGGAACACAGCTCCGCGCGGCTCGAACGCTTCCTCCAGCTGTGCGCCGGCGACAATATGCAGGTCGCCAACATCACCGAACCGGCCAACTATTTCCACGTGCTGCGCCGCCAGATGCAGCGGCCGTTCCGCAAGCCGCTCGTCATCATGACGCCGAAATCGCTGCTGCGGCACAAGGCCGCGGTCTCGAACATCGGGGATTTTCTCGGCGACAGCCATTTCATGCGGATCAAGTCGGATCCCGGCGCACCCGCCGACAAGAGCGTCAAGCGGCTGGTCCTGTGCTCGGGCAAGGTCGCCTATGACCTGATCGAGGCGCGCGACGCGGCGAAGGACAAGAATACGTCGATCGTCCGGATCGAGCAGCTCTATCCGTTTCCGGGCGAACCGCTGGTCGTCCGCCTCAAGCGCATGACCAATCTGGAAACCGTCATCTGGGCGCAGGAAGAACCGAAAAACCAGGGTGCATGGATGTTCGCGCGCCACTATATCGAGGAATGTCTCGCGGAAGCGGGGGTCGGACCGGACCGTCCCGAATATGCGGGACGCGAACCCAGCGCTTCACCGGCCACCGGACTCGCCAAGCGCCACAAGGAACAGCAGGAGGCGCTCGTCGCCGCCGCTCTGGGCCACAGCCAAGGAAAGAAATAGCATGGCAACCGATGTTGAAGTTCCCGCGCTGGGGGAATCGATTACCGAAGCGACGCTTGGCGAGTGGCTGAAGCAGCCGGGCGACGCGGTCGGCCGCGACGAGCCGATCGCGAGCCTCGAGACCGACAAGGTGGCCGTCGAGGTGCCGTCGCCGGTCGCCGGAACGCTCGAAGAGCATCTCGTCGCCGTCGGCGACACGATCGAGGTCGGCGCCGTCATCGCGCGGATCGGCGAAGGCAAGGGCGCGGCGCCCGAAAAGGCCGGGACAAAAGCGGCGCCGGCCAAACAGGAATCGGCGCCCGCCGCAACGAAATCGCAGGACGCCGATGCCGACGGCCCGCCGCTGACCCTGTCGCCGGCGGTGCGCCGTCTGGTGCTCGAACATGGTGTCGATCCGTCGAAGATCAAAGGCTCGGGCAAGGACGGCCGGCTGACGAAGGACGATGTGCTCGCCGCCGCCAAGGCCGACAAGGCCGAAGCGCGCGAGCCGAGCCTGGAGCGGACCGAACCCGCGCCCGCCACGGCGAAAGCCGCGCCGGCTGCACCGGGCGAACGGAACGAGGAGCGGGTGCGGATGACCCGCCTGCGCCAGACGATCGCCAAGCGCCTGAAGGACGCGCAGGATACCGCCGCGCTGCTCACGACGTTCAACGATGTCGACATGACGGCGGTGATGGAGGCCCGGAAACAGTACAAGGACCTGTTCGAGAAGAAGCACGGCATCCGGCTCGGCTTCATGGGCTTCTTCGTGAAGGCGGCCTGTCTCGCGCTGCGCGACGTGCCCTCGGTCAACGCGCAGATCGACGGCGACGAGATCGTCTATCACGACTATGTCGACGTCTCGGTGGCCGTGTCCGCGCCGAACGGCCTCGTCGTCCCGGTGATCCGCAACGCCGAGAGCATGAGCTTCGCCGAGATCGAGACGACGATCGCCGATTTCGGCCAGCGCGCGAAGGACGGCACGCTCTCGATGGACGAGATGCGCGGCGGCACCTTCACGATTTCGAACGGCGGGGTGTTCGGCTCGCTGCTCTCGACCCCGATCATCAACCCGCCGCAATCCGCCGTGCTCGGCATGCACCGGATCGAGCAGCGTCCGGTCGTCCTGCCCGACGGCTCGATCGCCGCGCGCCCGATGATGTATCTGGCGCTCTCCTACGACCACCGCCTGATCGACGGCCGCGAGGCGGTGACCGCGCTCGTCCGGATGAAGGAAGCGCTCGAAGACCCGATGCGGCTGCTGATCGACCTTTAGAAATCCCGCTCCCCGCGCCTGAGGAAAAATAATGGCTGAGAAGACTTACGACTATGACGTGCTGGTGATCGGTGCCGGGCCGGGCGGCTATGTCGCCGCGATCCGGGCGGCGCAGCTCGGCCTGAAGACGGCTTGCGCGGAAAGCCGCGAGACGCTCGGCGGTACCTGCCTCAATGTCGGCTGCATCCCGTCCAAGGCGATGCTGCATGCCTCGGAGCTTTACGAAGAAGCGCATGAGGGCGCGCTCGAGAAATTCGGCATCAAGCTGACGGGCGCGAAACTCGATCTCGATCAGATGCTCGCGGAAAAGTCGAAAGCGGTCGGCGAGCTGACCGGCGGCATCGAGTTCCTGTTCAAGAAGAACAAGATCGACTGGCTCAAGGGCCATGCGAAATTCACCGGCGAACACACGGTCGAGGTCGACGGCAAGAGCGTCACGGCGAAGGATATCGTGATCGCGACCGGCTCGTCGGTCACGCCGCTACCGGGCGTCGAGGTCGACAACGCCCAGCACCGGATCGTCGATTCGACCGGCGCGCTGGAACTGCCCAAGGTACCGAAGAAGATGGTCGTCATCGGCGGCGGGGTGATCGGGCTGGAGCTCGGTTCGGTCTGGCGGCGGCTCGGCGCCGAAGTCGTCGTCGTCGAATTTCTCGACCAGATCCTGCCCGGCATGGACGGCGACATCCGCAAGGAAGCGGCCAAGATCTTCAAGAAACAGGGTTTCGATATACGCACCGGCACCAAGGTGACCGGCGCCGAAACGCTGAAGACGAAGGTCAAGCTGACCGTCGAGCCCGCCAAGGGCGGCGACGAAGAGATCATCGAGGCGGATTGCGTGCTCGTCTCGATCGGGCGGCGGCCGAACACCGAGGGGCTGGGCCTCGATGCGATCGGGCTGCAGGTCAACAATCGCGGCCAGATCGACATCGATCACGAGTTCCGCACGAGCGTGCCCGGCGTCTGGGCGATCGGCGATGTCGTGCCCGGGCTGATGCTCGCGCACAAGGCCGAGGACGAGGGGATCGCGGTCGCCGAAAATATCGCGGGCCAGATCGGCATCGTGAACCATGACGTGATCCCGTCGGTCGTCTACACGATGCCGGAGATCGCCGGGGTCGGGCTGACCGCCGAGGAAGCCAAGGAGAAGGGCTATACCGTCAAGGCCGGCAAGTTCCCGATGATGGCGAACAGCCGCGCGAAGACCAACCGCGATACCGACGGCTTCGTGAAGGTGATCGCCGATGCCGAGACCGACCGGGTGCTCGGCGTCCACATCATCGCCTCGCTTGCCGGCACGATGATCGCCCAGGCCGCCCAGGCCATGGAATTCGGCGCGACGAGCGAGGATATCGCCTATACCTGCCACGCGCATCCGACCCATGCCGAAGCGCTGAAGGAGGCGGCGATGGCGGTGCAGGGCAAGCCGATACATATTTGACGATTCCCGTTCGCCGCGCGAAAGCGGCGGCCGAAGGGGAATATCGATGCGTCTGACGCTCACCAAATGGCATATCTGGCTCGGCTGGCTGGCCGGCGTGCCGCTGCTGCTCTGGACGATATCCGGCCTGTTCATGGTCGCGCGTCCGATCGAGGAGGTGCGCGGCACCCATCTGCGCGCCGAAGCGCCGGTTATCGCGACGCCCGCGAACCCGCCCGTCTTCCCGCGCATCGACAGCAGCGTCCGCGCGGTCCGCAGCGTCGAACTCGCCCAGCGTCCGTCCGGTACGCAGTGGATCGTCCGCTATGCCGATGGCGGCGGGCGGCGCGCCTCGATCGAAACCGGGGCCTATCTCGCGCCGCAGCTCACCAGCGATGAGGCGGCCGGTATCGCCGAGGCCGCCTATGCCGGCGACGCGCCGCTCGCGCAGATGCAGCGTTTCGATGCCGACGCCAACCCGATGGACCTGCGCCGGGGCCGGCCGGCCTGGCAGGCGCGGTTCGGCGACAGCCACCATGTCTATGTCGACGCGGAGACCGGCGATGTCCTCGCCGTCCGCACCCGCTTCTGGCGCGCCTTCGATTTCATGTGGGGGCTGCACATCATGGATCTGCAGCAGCGCGAGGATACCAGCCATCCGATCCTGATCGTCTCGGCGATACTCGCCCTGCTGATGACGCTCTTCGGGGCGATCATTCTGCCCTGGCGCTATCTGAAGAAGCAGCGGGCCAGGAATAAGGCCGCATGACGCCGATCGATTTCCCCATCGGCCCGGTACTCTCCGCGCTCGACCTCGCCGGGATCGGCCTGTTCGCGGCGACCGGCGCGGTGGCGGCGGCGCGGGCGAAGCAGACGCTCGTCACCTTCGCCTTTTTCGCGCTGGCGACCGGCGTCGGCGGCGGCACGGTGCGCGATCTGCTGATCGGCGCGCCGGTTTTCTGGATCGAGGATACGCGCCCGCTCACCGCCTGCCTCGTCATCGCGCTCGTCATCTGGATCACGCCGGCAAAGCTGTGGCGCGGCAAGGCGCTGGACTGGCTCGATGCGGTGGGCATGGCCGCCTATGCCGTGTTCGGCGCGGCCAAGGCGCTGAGTTTCGGCGTCCCGCCCGTCGCCGCCGTGATGATGGGCATCTTCACCGCCTGTCTCGGCGGTATCATCCGCGACGTGCTGGCCGGCGAACCCTCGATCATCCTACGGCCGGAGCTGTATGTGACGGCGGCGGCGCTGGCCGCGGCGCTGTTCGTGGGCCTCAGCGCGGCGGGCGTCATGCTCCCGGTCGCGGCGGGCCTATCCGCGCTGGCGGGTTTCGCCCTGCGGGCGCTGGCGATCTGGAAGGGCTTGGCGCTACCCGTGTATCGGGGCGGATAGCGCCTTACCTTAGGCCTTGGGCAGGCATATCGCCGCGCCGACCGGGTCACGCAAAAAAGCATAGCGGCCTGACGGCTTATCCTGTCCCAAGGCAGTTGCGCCCAACGTTCTGGCATCGTCCAGTGCAGCCTGCGGTTCGGCCACTTTCAGGCTCGGTATCCATATCGCCTGCATGTCCGCCGGGGGTTGACCGACCAGATGCATCGCAACCTCATCACCCGAAGGACCGGCGATGGAATTGCCATCCTGCTCTCCATCGGAAGGCGATCCGGCCGTCCAGCCGAACAGTTGTGCATAGAAATCCGTCGGAAATGCCGGGCTGTCCGACAGATAGATTTCCGCGCCGAACTGTCGTTGCGGCACGGGAAAATCATGGCGCGACAGCGAGATTCCGACGAGCGCGCCCAGCGGGTCGCGCAGCAGCGCATTGCGCCCGACGCCGGGAACCTCGAAGGGTTCGCGCACGATCGTCCCGCCGAGCCTTTCCGCCGCGGCGGCCGCAGCGTCCACATCGGCGACCTCGACATAGGCGATCCAGCTATCGGGCAGTATCGGCGGCGTTTCGGCAAAGCCGGCCCCAGCCTCATTCTCCAGGAGCGCGAGAACGAAGTCTTTCTCGCCGCCGCCCCAGGCGAAATCCGTCGCATGTTCGGTTTCGTAGTGCCAGCCCGCGACGCGCTCGTAAAATGCCATCGAACGCGGCCGGTCGCTGGTGAACAGATCGTGCCAGACGATCTGCCCCGTCTTGTCGATTGTCATCGTATCGCCTGTCATCGTCCCTTTCCTTCCTGCTTTTTCGCCTTTTTCACCTGCCGGACCATCTTTCCGAACGCCTTGTCCCGGATTCTGCGTTCGGCGAGGCTGGCCGAATTGAACGCCTCTTCGGCCTTGAGCTTGCGCCATCGGCCGAGCCGTGCCTCTTCGATGTCGCCACGCGCGATGGCTTCGAGCACGGCGCATCCCGGTTCCGTCTCATGCCGGCAATCGTTGAACCGGCATCGGGCCGAAAGCGCGCGCAGGTCCGCGAATACATCGTCGATCCCGCCCGCAGCGTCGGTCAGCTGGAGCTCCCGCATTCCCGGCGTATCGAGCATCAGGCAGCCGCCCGGCACGCGGTGCAGTTCCCGTCTCGTGGTCGTATGACGGCCCTTGGCGTCGTCCTCGCGG
Organism: Parasphingopyxis sp.; assembly: GCF_052168275.1. Lineage (GTDB taxonomy): Bacteria > Pseudomonadota > Alphaproteobacteria > Sphingomonadales > Sphingomonadaceae > Parasphingopyxis. The sequence goes on from NZ_JBQLZM010000139.1 coordinate 33,814, forward strand.
ATAGGTTGCGTCGCGATCGACTGCGTACCCGCCAAGGCGTTGGTCAGCGTCGACTTGCCGACGCCCGATGACCCGAGAAACGCAACGGTTTTACCCGGTTTGCACCATTCCGCCAGCTTTTCGGCCGGCTCCTCGCCGCGCGCGTCGAGCGTGACGATGGGCACCAGCTCCGAAATCGCGCGGGCGCGGTCGACATAGCTTTGGGCGTCGGACACCAGATCGGCCTTCGTCAATATGATCACCGGCGTAACGTCCGCCTCGAACGCCAAAGCCAGATAGCGTTCGATCCGGGCGATATTGAAATCCTGGTTGCAGGACGAAACGATGAAGACCGTGTCGATATTGGCCGCGATCAGCTGCTCCTGCCGATCCGTTCCCGGTGCGCGGCGCTTGAAGAGGCTCTTGCGTTCCAGAAGCCGGCTCGATTGGGGGCGTTCGCGATCGAGCAATATCCAGTCGCCCACCGTCGCATCCGGCAGGGGCGGGATCGTTTCGTCGATCGCATCGCCGATGACGTGCAGCGCGCCGCGATGCACTTCGACGACGCGGACGGGCGGCGTTTCCGCCAGCGCGTCCGCGCCGATCTGCGATGCGAAAAAGGGGTGCCAGCCAAGCGTTTCGAGGGGCGATAATTGTCGTTCTGATCCGCCGCCCGTGATCCTGGGCGGAAGGAATGCGGAATAGTCCCGTGCCATTGTCGGTCAACTTTCATGTCTGGGCCGCGAGCGATGCTCGGGCCTGAAGTGTCAGCGTTTTCTGAGGCTGCAAATCGACAGGCCGGCCAAGGCGGTCCTGGCGGCGCTCTCAACAGTCGAATTTTGCATCGGGAGGACCATTGGCCCTCCCCACTTCACCGGGACATGAAATCTCCAAATCAGACGCGCATACATAACCCGTTTCCCGGATTATCGCAACGCGCCTGACGGCGCGCCGTCCGCCGCTACATCAGCCCGTACACGAATACCGTCGCGATGCCGAGCGGCGCGACATAGCGCAGCAGCCCGCGCAGCACGGCATAGCCGCGCGGCCCGATTCCGGCCAGCTCGGCCCGCACCGCGCGCTCCGGCAGCACATAGCCGACATAGAGCGCGATCAGCAGGCCGCCCAGCGGCAGGAGGATCGCCGAGGTCAGGAAGTCCAGCAGGTCGAACAGGTTGTGGTCCCACAAGCGGATATCGCCGGCGACATTGAAGGAGAGCGCGCAGCCGATGCCGAGCAGCCATATCGCGCCGCCCGATGCCAGGGCGGCGCCCCTGCGCGTCAGCGGGGTCCGTTCCTCGAGATATTCGACGACCGGTTCGAGCACCGAGATGGTCGAGGACAGCGCCGCCACGGCGAGGAACAGGAAGAAGAGCGTCGCGACGATCGTGCCGCCCGGGATGTCCGCAAAGGCGATCGGCAGCGTCACGAAGACGAGGCCCGGCCCGGCGGCGGGTTCCAGCCCGGCGGCGAACACGATCGGGAATATCGCGAGCCCGGCCATCAGCGCGACCAGGGTGTCGAGGCCGGCAATCGCGACCGCGGACGAGCCGAGCGCCGCGTCCTTCTGCAGATGCGCGCCATAGGCCATCATGGCGGTCATGCCGATGCTCAGCGTGAAGAAGGCATGGCCCAGCGCGACCAGCACCGCATCCCAGTTCAGGGCGGAGAAATCCGGCGCGAACATGAAATGCGCGGCGCGGCCGAACTCGCCGCTTGCCGTTGCCGCATAGAGCACGAGGCCGGCCAGAATGGCGAAGATGCCGGGCACCATCCAGCGGATCGCCTTTTCCAGGCCGCCGCGTACGCCCGACGCCACGATGAGGATCGTGATCGCCATCACGATCGTATGGCCGCCGACGAGCGCCGCCGGACTGGCCAGCAGCGTTTCGAACAGCGTGCCCATCGCCTGGCCGACATCGTCCGCGCCACCGGCAGCGGAGAGATCGCCGCCCACCGCATAGCCGAGATAGGCGAGCGCCCAGCCGGCGACCACGCTGTAGAAGGAGAGGATCAGGAAGGCGCACAGGCCGCCGAGCCAGCCGATTGCCTGCCAGTTGCGCGAATGGCCGTCGCGCTCCGCCATGATCCCGAAGCTGCGGATCGGGCTCGCGCCGCCGCGCCGTCCGGCGAGGATCTCGGCGGTCAGCACGGGTATGCCGATCAACGCGATGCAGAGCAGATAGACGAGGACGAAGGCACCGCCGCCATTCTCGCCGACGATATAGGGAAACTTCCAGACGTTGCCGAGCCCGACCGCCGATCCCACCGCGGCGAGGATGAAAGTCAGCCGGGACGACCATTGATTGTCCGGCGCGGGCGCGCCGGCATCGGCGGCGGCGGAAAGGGTGCGGCTGTTGCTGGCCATCGGCATGTCCTTGGATTGAACGCAGGCGCGTCATCCGTACCGGGGACGGATGCGGCGGCATGGATATGAACGGGAAGGGCGGTCAGGCGGTCGCGCGCTCCGCTTCGGGCGGCGCGGCTATGCTGCGCGGGCCGGCGCCGAGCGGCTTGCGCATGATCAGCGCGTCGAGCGTATGGCCTTCGCCGACCGGATAGCGGACCGGCCGGACGCCGGCATAGCCGTTGCGCCGGTAAAGCGGTTCGCCGGCCGGCGTCGCGGCGAGCTCGAGCGCGTTGAAGCCGGCGAGAAACGCGGCCCGTTCGCAGCAGCGGAGCAGCAGCGAGGCGAGCCCGCAGCCGGCATAGTCGGGATGGGTGTAGAAACCGCGGATCTTGGCGGGCTCGCTCGCGGGATCGAGCAGGCGCGGCGCCGGCGTTCCATCGGGCCTGTTGTGCAGTTCGTCGCGGAAGCTCCATCCGCCGCAGGCCGCGAGCGCCCCGTCGACAAGGACGACATAATAGCAGCCGTCCGCGATCAGCTGCGGATCGAGCGCCCAGGCGCCGCTGCGCAGCGCCGCCTCGACCGCGTCGGGCGGATAGTCGCCGGCCGTGAGCAGCCGCGCCGAGAGCGCGGCGAGCTGCTCGATATCGTTACGGTCGTTCCGGCGGGCGGGACGAAGGGCGAGGCAGGGCGGATACATGGTACGGCTCCCGTGATGGCGAGCCGCGCCTATGGCCGCCGGTCGTTGGAACCAGCGTTGGAATGAGCGTGGAAATTTGTCCGGACCGGTTGCGCGGCGTCAGCCGCGCAGCCACTCCATCGCCAGCGCGCGCAGCCCGGCGTCTTCCGCGCCGCTCGTCCGGCCCGGGAGTACCTCGACCGGGCATTCGAGGCATCTCAGCTGCATCGCCGGACCGTCCAGCAGCAGCTGCATCTCGGCCGTCACCGTCGCGATGATGGCGCGCGGGTCGGGAGCGAGCATCATCCAGATGTCGCGCGGGGCGGCGCCCTGTTCGGCGTCTTCCTCGCGGGTCCAGTTGCGGAGGAATTCGGCGAACGGATTGGGCGGCTGTTCGATCCAGAGGATGCGGACATCCTCGGCGTCCACCTCGGCGCGGCGGGCGGCCTCGAGAACCGCCTCGTCGAGCGTGCCGAACTGGTCGACCAGGCCGAGCTGGCGCGCGGTCGCGCCGGCCCAGACGCGGCCCTCGGCGATTTCGGCGACGCGGGCGACCGGCATGTCGCGATTCTCGCTGACCAGCGTCAGGAAGCGGCGATAGATGTCCTCGACACCGGCCTGGAACAGGCGCTGCGCCTCGGGCGACAGGCCGCCGAAGATGTCGGGTTCGCCGGACAGCGGCGTGGTGGTCACGCCGTCGGCGCCGATATCGAGCTGCTCGAGCGTCCCCTCGAAGCTCGGGACGATGCCGAACACGCCGATCGAGCCGGTGATCGTGCCGGGTTCGGCCATGATATGGTCGCCCGCCGTCGCCACCCAATAGCCGCCGGACGCGGCGAGATCGCCCATCGAGACGACGACCGGAATATCGCCTTCCTCTTCGGCGAAGGCGAGTACCGCACGGCGGATGCGTTCGGACGCCAGCGCCGAGCCGCCCGGGGAATCGACGCGCAGGACGAGCGCGGAGAAATCGTGGTTCTGCGAGGCTTCGCGGAGCAGTTCGGCGATCGTCTCGCCGCCCGCCGTGCCCGGAGGCGCTTCGCCGTCGACGATCGTGCCGGCGACCGTCACGACGCCGATATTGGTGCCGCCGCCGCGCCGCGGATTGGCGGCGATCCAGCTGGAGAGGCGGATGGCTTCGAAGCCGGTCTTTTCGTCCTCGCCGGCGATTTCGGCGATGCGCGCCTGCCAGTCTAGCCGGGTGCCGATCCGGTCGACCATCCCGGCGTCGCGCGCGGCGGTGGCGAGATCGTTGTTCGCCGCTTCGACGAGATCGGCGGGTGTCGCGATGATCGCCTCGAGATCGGCCTGCGGCCGCGCCCGGGCGACGTCCTCGCGCCACGCCTCGAACAGGGTGTCGGCCAGCGCCTGGCTGGCCTCGCGCGCTTCGGGCGACTGGTCGGAACGGCTGAATGGCTCGACCGCCGACTTGAATGCGCCGACGCGGAAGATGTTCACGTTGACGCCGATATTCTCGAGCATGTCGCCGAAATAGAGGCGGCTGCCGCCCGGGCCTACGATCAGCGCTCCGCCCATCGGATGGACCCAGATCTCGCTCGCATGGGCGGCGAGCGCATAGGCGTCGTCGCTGTACCCGGTCGCGTAGGCGATCACCGGCTTCTCGGCGTCGCGGACGGTCTGGATCGCGTCGGCGACGCGGGCGGTGGCGGTCTGGCCGCCGCCGAGGAACCCGTCAAGGTCGAGCGCGACGGCGGTGACGCGGTCGTCGGTCGCGGCGGTTTCGAGCGCCTGGACGATATCGCGCAGGCGGTGCTGGCGGACCGGTTCGCCGCTGGTCAGCAACGCCAGCGGACTGACTTCTTCCGGCTGCTCGACAAGCACGCCTTCGAGATCGAGATGGAGCGCGCCCTCGCCGGGGACGACCGGGTTGGGGCTCGCCGTGAGCAGCGCGTAGAGCAGCCCGAAAAAGAGCAAGAGGAGCAGCAGGACGAGCGCGTCCTTGATCCCCACCAAAACCTTCCAGGCACCGCGCAACAGCCGCATTCCGAGCTCCTTCAAAAGCGATAGGCGCTATTTAGGGATGCGGGGGTCTGGAAACAAATCGCGTTCGCCCGAAGCGCCGCGCATTTCTACCAGCGGACGAGCCGCGGAACGATGAGCCGCCCCGCGATCGTCGTCGCGCCGATCGCCAAAGTGTACCACAGCCCGATATAGACGATGTCGTTGTGCGGGCAGTGCATCGAATAGGCGAGCGCGCCGAGGCTGCCGGCCGCGAGACCGGTGACGGTGCCGGCGCGTTCCGGCGAAGTCGGCGCGCCGCGCCTGAGCCACCAGGTCAGCACCGCGCCGAGGACGAGCCCGATGCCGATCGAATAGGTCAGGCACTCGATGCCGTTGGCCGGATAGAGCCGCTCGGCGACCGGCGTGCGGCTGACCAGCGCCGCGATCGCGGCGGAGATGGGGACGATCAGCGCCGCCGCGGCGGCCCAGCGCCAGCCGCTGCGGCTCGTGCCGACCGCGGGCCGCGCCATGCTCGTCGCGGCGCTGAGGCTGGCCGCGCCGAGCAGGACCAGCAGGCCGGAGCGGATCAGGAACATCGTGTCGGTCGCCGACGAGCCGAAATGGCTGCGGAAACCGAGCGTCGAGACGACGAACACGCCGCCGAGCACCGTGAGAAGGGCCATGCCGCCGATCGCGCCGGCCGCGTTGAGCGGCTTTACCGGCGTCAGCTCCTCGGCAAGGCTGTCAAGATCGAAACCCGTCGACATTATCTCATTCTTCCTCGATCGCCGCGGCCATGCGTTTCATGCCGCGATGAATATTCACTTTGACCAGCGATTCCGACTGGCCCGTTTTCTGCGACGCCTCGGCGATCGTCAGCCCCTCGATCTTGACGAGCCTGATCGCCAGCGCCTGTTTTTCGGGGATCAGCCCCATCAGCCGCTCGAGACCGATTTTCGCCGCGACCGCCGGGTCCGACGGATCTGCGGCCAGTTCCTCGTTCAGCTCCACCTCCTTCGCGCGATAGCTTTTGCGCAGATGATCGATCCAGCGATAGCGCGCGATCGCCGCCAGCCAAGGCAGGAAAGCGCGGGACGGATCATAGGATGCGCGTTTGCGGTGGAGGGAGATCAGCGTGTCCTGCACGAGATCGTCCAGGACGTGCGGCCCGATCTTGCGGGCATAATAGCGTTTGAGCCAGGTTTCGCATTCGCCGAGCAGGGTGCGATAGGCGCTTTTGTCGCCGGTCTGGGCGAGCGCCATGAGGCGGGACAATGTCTCGTCGTCTGCAACCACGGCATCGATCTAGCACGCAAATCGGCCCTGTGCAGCCCGGTCGTGGCCCTCCGGCCGGAAAGGGGTGGGGAACCGCCCGACACAAGGCGACCCTTGGACTGCGGCCGCCGGACGGTTCCCCGGCCCTCGATCGCCCGTCCGCGCGGGGAGGCATCGTTCGCGCGCACGGTTCCTGAGCGCTTGTCCGGGGGCAACGTGCAAGCTTTTCGGAATTGTGCCGATCGAGGGGTGAGCGAGATATTCATGACAGGAACCCGGCTGTTCATCGGCCGGTTCGCGCGGAGCGCCGGGCCGGTTACACCCGGCATCCGGAAAATTTCCGGATTTTGCGTATTTTTCCTTGAAAGCCGGGGCCAAAGGCCTAAATGCGCTTCTGTTAGCACTCGCCCCTAGGGAGTGCTAAAACCTGTTTTTTGCACGATCGGGCGATGGGCCGGGCGCTTCATTCGGAAACGTCTCGTCTTCGCCCTTGAATTGGGAATTGAGGAAAGGAATTACAATGGGATTTCGTCCGCTGCACGATCGCGTGCTTGTCCGCCGCGTAGAGGCCGACACCAAGACTGCCGGTGGCATCATCATCCCCGACAGCGCCCAGGAAAAACCGCAGGAAGGCGAAGTCGTCGCCGCCGGTTCGGGCCTCAAGGCCGATGACGGCAAGGTCACTCCGCTGGACGTCAAAAAGGGCGACCGGATCCTGTTCGGCAAATGGTCGGGCACCGAAGTCAAGCTCGACGGCGAAGAGCTGATCATCATGAAGGAAAGCGACATTCTCGGCATCGTTGGCTGAGCGGCCCGCTTTTTTTCCGAACACCAGAAACACAGAGGTAAGCTATCATGGCAGGTAAAGACGTAAAATTCGGCCGCGACGCGCGCGAGCGCATCATGAAGGGCGTGGACATTCTCGCCGACGCGGTGAAGGTCACGCTCGGCCCCAAGGGCCGCAACGTCGTGCTCGACAAGAGCTTCGGCGCCCCGCGCATCACCAAGGACGGCGTCACCGTCGCCAAGGAAATCGAACTCAAGGACAAGTTCGAGAATATGGGCGCGCAGATGGTCCGCGAAGTCGCTTCGAAGACCAACGACATCGCCGGTGACGGCACGACGACCGCGACGGTTCTCGCCCAGGCGATCGTCAAGGAAGGCATGAAGTCGGTTGCCGCCGGCATGAACCCGATGGATCTCAAGCGCGGCATCGATCTCGCCGTCGGCAAGGTCGTCGAAGACATCCAGAAGCGTTCGAAGAACGTCAAGAGCTCGGACGAAGTCGCCCAGGTGGGCGTGATTTCGGCCAATGGCGACCGCGAAGTCGGCGAGAAGATCGCCGAAGCGATGGACAAGGTCGGCAAGGAAGGCGTGATCACCGTGGAAGAGGCCAAGGGTCTCGAATTCGAACTCGATGTCGTCGAAGGCATGCAGTTCGACCGCGGCTATCTGAGCCCCTATTTCGTCACCAATCCGGACAAGATGAATGTCGAGCTCGAAAACCCGTATATCCTGATCCACGAGAAGAAGCTGTCGAGCCTGCAGGACATGCTGCCGATCCTCGAAGCCGTGGTTCAGTCGGGCCGTCCGCTGCTCATCATCGCGGAAGACATCGAAGGCGAAGCGCTCGCGACCCTCGTGGTCAACAAGCTGCGCGGCGGCCTCAAGGTTGCCGCGGTCAAGGCGCCGGGCTTCGGCGATCGCCGCAAGGCGATGCTCGAGGACATCGCGATCCTGACCAAGGGCGAGATGATCTCCGAAGATCTCGGCATCAAGCTGGAATCGGTTACGCTCGGCATGCTCGGCGAAGCCAAGCGCGTCACCATCGACAAGGACAACACGACCATCGTCGACGGCGCCGGCCAGAAAAAGGCCATCCAGGGCCGCGTCGAAGCGATCCGCCAGCAGATCGAAACCACGACCAGCGACTATGACCGCGAAAAGCTCCAGGAGCGTCTCGCGAAGCTCGCCGGCGGCGTGGCCGTGATCAAGGTCGGCGGCGCTACCGAAGTCGAGGTGAAGGAACGCAAGGACCGTGTCGACGACGCGCTCCACGCCACCCGCGCCGCGGTCGAGGAAGGCATCGTCCCGGGCGGCGGCACCGCGCTGCTCTACGCCACCAAGGCGCTGAACGGCCTGGAAGGCGAGAATGACGACCAGACCCGCGGCATCGATATCATCCGCAAGGCGCTTTACGCGCCGGTCCGTCAGATCGCCGAGAATGCCGGCCATGACGGCGCGGTGGTGTCGGGCAAGCTGCTCGACGGCAACGACGCCAAGCTCGGCTTCAACGCCCAGACCGACGTCTATGAGGATCTGGTCAAGGCCGGTGTGATCGACCCGACCAAGGTCGTGCGCACCGCGCTGCAGGACGCGGCATCGGTCGCCGGTCTGCTCATCACCACCGAAGCGACGGTGGCCGAGCTTCCGGAAGACAAGTCCGCGGCCCCGGCCATGCCCGACATGGGCGGCATGGGCGGCGGCATGGGCTTCTAGGCCCGGGCTTCAGCCAAAAGAAAAGAAGGGCCGGAGGGGAAACTCTCCGGCCCTTTTTTGTCCGTAACGGACAGATAATATTGCGCGTACTGGATTTTTTCAAAATAATGAGGCTGTGAGACAGAGGGGGCGCATATGCGACCGTTAGCGTTCGCGATCACGGTTGGCGTGATGCTTGCTGGGTGTACGGGCAATCCGACGACGACCATCACTACCTTCCGCCCTCTCGATCCGACCGGGATTCCGGCATCCGATCGCGGTCAGCAACGGACCATCGCGATCTTTCTCGACGGCACGGGCGACGATCAGCTGCAACGGTCTAATCTGGCCCAGCTCTACCAGCTGACGGTGAATCGCAACCGGCAGGATCTGCTGACCTTCTATACCGAGGGCGTCGGCACGCGGAGCGCGCGTCTCGGCGGCTTGGGACTTGGCATGGGTATCGGCCGGGACGTCCGCGAAGCTTATGAGTTTCTCGCCGCGAACTATCGATCCGGCGACCGCGTCTATCTGTTCGGCTGGAGCAGGGGTGCCTATGCTGCGCGCATACTGGCCGGAATGGTCCATGCGGCCGGCTTGCCGGCGAATGATGGGATGCCGAACGGCCACCGGCTCCGCCTGCTGATCCGCGATCTTTATTACGCCAACAGGGTGGATCGGGGCGAAGTCTATCAGGGCGGCAGCCAACGTTGGCATGAAGCGCGGATGGCGCGGCGGCTGGCCGATATCGATGAGGTGTATGCGCGCTGGGGCATCGGCCGGCGGTCCGGCGACGATGTCCGCTTTGCCGTAATGGGCCTGTGGGATACCGTCGAGGCGCTGGGAGCTCCCGACTACGAACAGGACGTGCACGATGCCAACCGCCGCTATCTCGATCAACTGTGCAATATCGATCGCGCCTATCATGCGCTCGCGCTCGACGACAATCGGGCGCGTATCTACACGCCGATCCTGTTGACCGGCGGGCATCTCGTCCGGGAATGCCCGGAGGTGGATATCGATGCGGTCGTGGAGGAAGTCTGGTTTTCGGGTTCGCATGCCGATGTTGGCGGCGGCAACCGCGACGGGTATCTTCCCGGACTTTCGATGAACTGGATGATCAGCCGGATAGCCCGCGAAGGCGCGGCAGCGGACGGCGATGCGCCGCCGCCCCTGTTGCCGCCCGATGCCGGCGCCTATGCGGCGCCGTTCGACCCTATCCATGACGCCGAGGACAGCAGCCCGTTTTTCTCAGGCCTCTTCAAGCGCGAATGGAGACAGCCGCGGCTCTACATGGGGGGAATGTCCTACAATGACGGTCGGCCGAAGGTGCATTCGAGCGTGGAGACCCGCCTGAGGTGGATACTCTCGGTGGAGACTGCTGCGGGTCACCCTTGTGCCGAGGGCGATCCCGGCAATCTCCTGTGCATGTCCGAACTGATTGAAGCGCCTTTCTACCAGTCGTTGCTGCCCGGATGTCTCACTCTGGAGACCGGGGTTGGCTATGAGCTGGACCCCGCCTGCGTGGACATAGTGTACGATCATCCGCCCGGATCCGGACATTAGTCTGTCCGGTTCGGCGTGGGTGCTGGAAGGTGGCTCGGAGCACGTTGGCGCGCGACAGACGGCGCCTTTCCCTGTCTATGCTTCCTGCCAATGTCGTGCCCGCCGTCAGCCGAGCGAATTGCGGCACGGCTCCACCGGTCCGCGCCTGGAGCTCTGAGGCGCCGCTCCGTAACGTGGCCGCAACGTCGGCACTGTGCCCTGCCGGTCAGTCGCCCGGCCGGTCTCCTTCGCGCTTGCTCTCTTCAACCAACGACAGGATATCCGCCGGCCAGCTGACCTGCGTCTGGGTCTGTGGGTTGAACAGGCCGTCTTCATAGATCGCCGCTTCCGCCGCCGCGATTTCGGCGGCCGACAGATGCTCGCCCGGCTCCAGCGCAAAGACGTCGAGTCCGCGGACCATGTCGGTCGCGTAGATCCGGCCATTATACCAATAGGCCGACCAATAGCCGCCGGTCAGGAGCTGGTCGGCATCGACCGGCCCGCGATCGAAATAGGCGATTTCGAACGGGTTGGCGGGGTCGGTGAAGTCGATCACCGATATGCCGCCCTGATACCAGGCCTGGACGAAGATATCGCGGCCCGGCACCGGAATGATCGAGCCGTTATGCGCGACGCAATTCTCGGTCTCTCCCTGCGGGGCGGGCAGCTTGTAGGTACCCCGATATTCGAGCTCGCCGTCGACGATCGCGTAGAAGGCGTTGGCGCCCCAACGGCGCGGGTCCGCGGCCTGGCAGCGCGGACGGCCGCCGCCGCCCCATTCGTCGGTGAAGAGCACCGTGGTGCCGTCATTGTTGAAGGTGGCCGAATGCCAATAGGCGAAGCCTTCATCGACCACCTCGTCGATCCGCTGCGGGTTCATGGGATCGGAAATGTCGAAGATGATCCCGTTGCCCGAACACGCCCCGGCGGCGATATTGAGCGCCGGGAACACCGTGATGTCGTGACACTGGTCGGTCCGGCTCGTCTCCTGCGTGTCGTCGCCATGATCGCCGCCCTGCCACAGGCCGCCCAGGCGCCCGGTCTCCGCATCGGCGAACACGGCCGGGCTGGAAACGATCCGGGCCGCGGCCGGATCGGCCAGCGGAATTTCGATGACATCGATGCGGAACAGCGCGGTGCGCGCATCGCCCGGGACGTCGCCGACGCAGCCGGCCAGCTCTTCCTCGTCGCGCACCGAGGAGGTGCCGGAATTGTAGACGATCAGGCTCTCCTCCGTTTGCGCGACCAGCGAATGGGTGTGCGAGCCACGGCAGGTCTGCACCTGGCCGACCTGGCGCGGGCGCGTGACGTCCGAAATGTCGAAGATGCGCAGCCCGCGAAAACGCTCGTCGCTGATCTGCGCGTTCACCCCCTGCCGGCCGCAATCGACGCGCGCCCGCATGTCCTGCACGCTCATCAGGAGAAGGTTGCCGGCGATGGACACGTCGCCCTGGCCGCCCGGGCAGACGGTGGCGCTCAGCAATTCGGGCACGCCGTCCTCGCCCAGCCGATAGGCTTGGAATCCGTGATAATTGCCGACGATCATCAGATCGCCGGAAAAGGCGATGTCGGTATTGACGAAGGACAGCAGACTGCCGCGCTCGGCAAATTCGGGTTCCTCTTCTTCGCTTGCATCGCCTTCACCATTCTCTGCCGGACTGGCGGCCTCGTCTTCGTCCTCGGGTATCTCCGGGCGCAGGCCGGCGGGATTGGCCGGATCGAAAAAGCCGTCCGGCTTGCGCAGAAAGGCGACATGGCGCAGGCCGCTGATCGCCTCGCCGGCGTCGAACAGGCCCGCGGACAGCTCCGCGCGGGGGTCCTCGGACAGGCTGGCGAGCAATGCGTTCATGCGATCGATTTCGGCCTGCTGGTCCGTCACGATGTCGGTCGTGAAGCGATGCATGACCGGGTCGGCGGCGGTGCCCGGCAGTTCGAGCAGTTCCTCGACCATGGTCAGCGCGCCCTGATGATGCAGCGTCATCAGCTCGAGGAACAGCCGGTCGAACCCGGTGCCGCGCAGGGTTTCGAGCCGTTCCATCTGTTCGGGCGTCGCCATGCCGGCCATGCCCGCATGATGCATATGGCCCATGCCCGCCATTTCGGCCGGTTCGCCGCGTTCGCGCAGCCAGGTGCGCATGAAGCTGATCTCGTCCGCCTGCGAGGCGTCGATGCGGCCGGCCAGCGCGATAATCGCTTCATTGTTGGTGCGGTCCGCCACCAGTGCGGACATTTCGACCGCCTGGCGGTGATGGACGATCATGTTCTGCATGAAGGCCGCATCGGCCGGGGCGAAATCGTTGCGCGCCAGCGTGCGCGCTTCTTCGGCCGTCAAGGTGCGGGAGGGCTCGCCGGGCGCGCCGGGTTGCACGATCGTCGGACTTTGCGCCGCGACGGCGGCGGTGCCGCACAGCAATATCGACAGAAGCGAGGCGCGCATGGTTCGCTCGATGGTCACGACGATCTCCCTGTATCCGGATGGAAAGACCGAGAAACACATGCCGAGGCGGCGCCGTCAAGTGGCCGCTTTCGCGCGCCGGCGACGGGTCCCTTTCATTGCGCCCGGGCTCTGATAGTCTCGCTTGCGGATTGCGGGGGGATCGGCGGTGGCGAAACGGGGGACATGGTTGGCGGCGCTGGCCCTCGCGGCCGGGCTGGCAGTCGGGGGCGCCTGGCTGTTCCAGGCGCAGATCGGCGCCTGGATGTTCGGTCGCGGCGTTGCCGCGGCGGTGGAACGTGACGAGATCGCCGCGCTGCCCGACGGCCTGCATGTCGCGATGTGCGGCACCGGCTCGCCGCTGCCCGACCCGAGCCGGGCCGGGCCCTGCACGGCCGTGATCGCCGGAGACCGGCTGTTCATCGTCGATATCGGTGCGGGCGCGGTCCGCAATTTCGGGCCGATGGGCCTGCCGGTCGGCGATGTGGCGGGCGTCTTCCTCACCCATTTCCATTCCGACCATATCGACGGCCTGGGAGAGCTGCTGCTTTTGCGCTGGACGGGCGGCGGTCACGATAGACCGCTGCCCGTGATCGGGCCCGAAGGGGTCGAGGACGTGCTTGCCGGGCTGGCGACGGCCTATGCCGCCGATAGCCGGCACCGGGTCGATCATCATGGCGAGACGGTCGTGCCGCCGTCCGGCCGGGGCGGGCGGCCGTTCGCATTCGCGGTGCCGCCGCCCGGCGCGATGCGGACCGTATATGACGAAGGCGGCCTGCGCGTGCAGGCGTTCCGCGTCGATCACGGCCCGGTCCGCCCGGCGGTCGGCTATCGCTTCGATTATGCGGGGCGTTCCGTCGTCATCAGCGGCGATACGGCGCGCGAGGAGACGGTGGCCGCGGCGTGCGACGGCTGCGACCTGATGATCCATGAGGCGCTCAACGCCGAGATGGTCCAGCGCATGCGGGGCTCGGTCGCAGATTCCGGCAACGCCCGCCTGGCGCGGATCCTGGAAGACATCCTCGACTATCACGCGACGCCGTTCGAAGCGGAGGAGATCGCCGCGCGCGGCGAGGCCGGGATGCTCGTGCTGACCCATATCGTTCCGGCAGTGCCCGACCGCTTCATGGAAGCCGCTTTCCTGAGCGGGACCGGCGATCGCTACGCCGGCGATATTGTCCTCGCGCGCGACGGCATGCTGTTCAGCCTGCCGGCGGACGACGAGGCGATCGGGCGGTCGATGCTGATGTAGGCCTGCGGTTCCGCCGGCCCGTCCGTCGGGCCATTGCTCCAGGGCCGGTTCGCCCTATGCTGCCGGGATCATGCCCGGTCCGTCCGCCGATCCCGCTCCCATAGCCCTCCGGCGCAGCGTCACCGGTCCGTTGCTCGTCCTGTACGGCGTCGGGACGATGATCGGTGCGGGGGTCTATGCGCTGATCGGGGAGGTCGCAGCGGCGGCGGGCATGTTCGCGCCGCTCTCCTTCGTGCAGGCTTCGCTGATCGCGGCGCTGACCGCGACCAGCTTCGCCGAACTCGCCGCGCGCTATCCGCAATCGGCGGGCGAGGCAGCCTATGTTTCGGCCGCCTTTGCCGACCGGCGGATCGCGCTGCTGGTCGGCCTGCTGATCATCGCGTCGGGGATCGTCTCGTCGGGGGTGATGTTCCGCGGGTTCGCCGGCTATGCCGGCGGGCTTGCGAGTTTCGAACCCTGGCACGCCTATCTCGGCCTCGCCCTCCTGATCGGCGGGCTGGCAAGCTGGGGAATCGGGCAATCGGTTTTCGCGATCGCCGCGATCACGATCGTCGAGGTCGGCGCGATCCTGTTCGTCATCGCGCTGGGCGCGGTCCGGGGCCTCGATCTGCCGGACGCCGTACCGGCGTTCGGCCCGGCCGGGGCGGCGGGCGTCGTCGCCGGGGCGGTGCTCGCCTTCTACGCGTTCATCGGCTTCGAAGACATGGTCAACATCGCCGAGGAGGTGAAGCGCCCGCGCCGGACGCTTCCGGCGGCGATCCTGCTGGCGCTGCTGCTGACGGCGCTGATCTATATCGCGCTGGCGGTCGTCGCGATCGGCAGCGTATCGGTCTCGGAACTCGGTGCCAGCACCGAGCCGATGACCCTGATCCTCTCGCGGCTGACCGACGCGCCGAGCGGGTGGATGAGCTATGTCGCGATGCTGGCGGTGCTGAACGGCGCGCTGGTCCAGGTCGTGATGGCGTCCCGCGTGCTGTTCGGCCTGTCGCGCCAGCGGCTGATCGCGCCATGGTTCGGCCGCGTGCATCCGCGGACCCGGACGCCGATCGCCGCCACGCTGCTCGTGATCGCCGGCGTCTTCGCGGCCGCCATGCTGTTGCCGCTCGCCACGCTCGCGCAGTTCACCGCGATGTTCCTGCTGATCGTCTTCGCCCTTGTGAACGTGGCGCTCATTCGCGTGCGCCGGACGGACGCGGAGCCGCCCGGCCATTTCACGGCGCCGCGGATCGTGCCGTATCTCGGCGCGGCGACGGCCGCCCTGTTCGCGCTGACCAGCGGTTACCAGATCGTGAGCTGAGGCGGGCGCCGCGCCCCGGCCTAGAATCGCGGTAGAAAGGCCGGAACGCGCCGCCGATAGTCGCGATAGGCGTCGCCCAGTTCCTCGATCAGATCGGCTTCCTCGAACGGCGTCGCGATCAGGACGTAGACGAGCGCCGCGAGCGAGAAAAGGAGATGGCCGGCGGTCAGGTGCGGCACGAGGAGCGGCGCCGCGATCCAGCCCAGGCTGATCGGGTGGCGGACGATGGCGTAGAGATAGCGCGCGCTGAAGCGGCCGCCGGGCGGCGGCGCGTTGCGGAAACGCTCCCAGGCCTGGGCGATGCCGAGAAAGCGGAAATGGCCGAAATGGAAGGTTGCGGCGACCATCATTCCCCAGCAGCCGAGATAGAGCGCCCAGATCGCGATCTGCCCCGGGAGCCACCGGACGTCCCAGATGGTGGTCGGGATCGGTTGCCACAGCAGCACGAGCAGCGCGATCAGGCCGGCGGTCATATAGACATAGGTGGCCCGCTCGACCGCGGCGGGAACGAATTTCGTCCACCAGCGCTTGAACGAGGCGCGGGCCGTGATCGAGTGATGCAGGCCGAACAGCCAGAGCAGTCCCGCATCGGTCAGCGCGGCGGTCCAGGGCGATCCGGCCGCGCCGTCGCCGATCGCCTTGGGAACGCCGATATTGGCGATAAAGCCGGCCATATAGGCGACCGACGCCATCCCGATCAGATAGCCGATCGCCGCATAGAGAAGGATCAGGGTCTTTTTCATCGCGCTACGCCTCCTGGAATGATCGATAAGGGACGACTAGCCGGCGGGCGTTTGAACGAGCGTTGGAAGGCGCGTTGAATCGGGGGCGGGACACAAAGAAAGAGCCGGACGCCTTGCCGCGCCCGGCTCTTCAGTGATGCTCGCACAGGACGGGGAGAGGGGGCTAGGCCGTGCCGAGCATGTAGAGCAGATAACCGCCGAGGCCGATGCCGGAGAAACCGGTTCCGACGGCGCCGGCAACGCGGGCGGCGATGAAGAATTTGCTGCCCTCGTCGCCGTGCGAACCGGTCAGCGAACCAAAGGCCAGAATGTGGAAAAACCGTGCCGCAAGGAAGACCCCGGCAAAGGCCCATAGCAGCGTCGGCGGTGCGCCGACCAGCTCGGCAAGCGCGAGCGTAACGATGAACAGCGCTCCGTTCTCGGCCAGATTGCCGTGACGGCGGACTTTGCGTTCGAGGTCGCGATCGTTTCCGATACCGAGATTGACCCCATGTTTTCCGCGATGGG
Organism: Parasphingopyxis sp.; assembly: GCF_052168275.1. Lineage (GTDB taxonomy): Bacteria > Pseudomonadota > Alphaproteobacteria > Sphingomonadales > Sphingomonadaceae > Parasphingopyxis. The sequence continues at coordinate 50,312 of NZ_JBQLZM010000139.1, forward strand.
CGCCGACGGTCACCATGAGTATCAGCTGGACGATGAGGACGATCGCGGCGACGGTTGCGGAGATGACGGGAAGCGGCATGGTCGTCCTTTCGGAGCAAAGTTGACGGGCTGTATTCTGAGCCCTAGTGGTGCAAATATTCGACGTCCAAGACTAATTATGCACCTTGATGGCGCGTTTATTAGCCAAGAGAATGGAGAGCGATCGTCCGATGGCCCGCGCCGCAGATCCCGACTGGGACGATATCAAGACGTTCAGCGCGGTGATGGCGGCCGGCACGGTCCGCAACGCCGCCCGGGAGCTCGGCGTCCACCATTCGACCGTGAGCCGGCGGATCGAGGCGCTCGAACACTGCCTGAAGGTGCGGCTCTTCGATCGCCGCCCCGAAGGCTATGCGCCGACCCAGGCCGGCGAGGAGCTGGCGGCGATCGCGGACGGTTTCGGAAACGAGCTGAACGCCATCACCCGGCGGATCGCGGGCCGCGACGACATGCTGCCCGGCAAGCTGACCGTGACAATGGCCGAACCGCTGGCGACCGGCATCTTCGCCCCGCGCCTCACCGAATTCAGCGACCGCTATCCGGGGCTCGAGCTCGACATCATCGTCACTTATGAACAGCTCGACGTGTCGCGCCGGGAGGCCGATATCGCGGTGCGGATGAACAACAACCCGCCCGAAACGCTCGTCGGAAAGCGCTATTTTCCCTATTATACGAGCATCTACGCCGCCCCGGCCTATCTCGAGAAACACGATTTCGCGGCCGCCCCGGACAAGGCGCGCTGGCTCGGCTGGGGCGATACCGACGACCGCTATCCCGATTGGACGCAGCGGACCGAGTTCGCGAAAGTGCCGGTATGGGGCGCGTTCGACCGGCCGTCGCTGCAGATTGCGGCCGCCGAGGCGGGGATGGGCCTCGCCATGCTGCCCTGCATGATGGGCGACCTGGCGCCGGGGCTCGTGCGCGCGACCGACCGCAAGCCCGAACCGGCGCGCGACATCTGGGTGCTGACGCACAACGACCTGCGCCGCACGGCCCGGGTCCGCGCCTTCATGGATTTCGCCGAGGAGGTGATCCGCGACAACAAGCCGCTGCTGACCGGCGAACGGGGCGGCTAGCGCGGGGCGGCCCGTTAATGTTCCTCCTCGCCGGCGTCGGCGGGTTCCGGGTCGGCGGTCCGGATGGCCGTCTCATATTCTGCCTGCGCTTCGTCCAGCGCCGCGGCGGCCTCGTCCAGCTGGCGCTCTTCGGCGCTGGTGGTGCCCGATTCGTCCTGCGCTCCGCCGCACGCGGCCAGCGGCCCGGCGAGCATCGCCGATATCAGGATATGGCTTTTCTGCATCCGACATCCTCCCCCCAAAAAGAAAAGGCCGCGTTCCGATGCCGGACGCGGCCTCTTCCGTGTCTGGTAAGACCCGAGCCTTATTCGGCTTCCGCGTCTTCCGTGCCGGTTGCATCTTCGGCGGCGGCTTCGACATCGCCGGCCATCTCGTCCATTTCGGCCATCGCGTCGTCGGCGGCGGCTTCCATGTCGGCGGCGGCTTCGTCGGCAGCGGCTTCTACGTCCGCAGCAGCTTCTTCGGCATCCGCTTCAACAGCTTCCTGCTCGGCTTCGGCGCAAGCCGCCAGTCCAAGCGAAGCCGCAAGGGCCAAAGGCAATGCAAAAGTCTTAGTCATGGGTCACTCTCCCAGTGGTTGACAAATTAACGTAAAACGACTTGAGCCCCCGAGGGGGTATCCCCCGAAACCAGTCGCGGATTTTTACCCCCGCTGGGGCGGTAAAGCAATATATTGCTGATCAACCGCTTATTCGGGCTCCACGGGCGCCGGTTCGCCGCTGTCCTCCATGTCCTCGATATCCTCGAGCGCGGCTTCGAAAGCCGCGTCCTCGCCCTCGCTCAGATCGTCCCCGTCGCCCGCGAAGCCGGCGGTATCGTAATTGAGGATATCGTTCTCGCGGCGCTGGAAAAAGGCCGAGCGGGCGGCCGCATAGGGATCGGCGCTGCTTTCGAGGAAATCGTCGATCCCGGCGTCGATCAGCTCGGAGCGCGTGCTGATGATGCTGCCGGCGCGGATTCCCCATTGCTCCTGCGCCGTCAGGTTCAGGCCGCGATCGAAGAAGATCGAGACCGGGTTGGCGACGAAGTCGACGATCGTGCCGAACGTGTCGCGCTGCGTGGACGGGCCGAGAAAGGGATTCATGACATAGCCGCCGTCGCCGACGCCCCAGGCCGCAAGCGTCTGGCCGAAATCCTCGGGCGCCGGTTCGATGCCGAGGTCCGTGGCGTGATCCGCCAGGCCGCCGACCCCGATCGTCGAATTGATGATGAAGCGGCCGAGATTGCGCAGCGCCCGGCCCGGCTTGCCCTGCAGCAGGTTGTTGATGAACGACCAGGGCTCGGTGAGATTGCGGAAGACGTTGGCGATGCCGCGGCGCGCGGGCTGCGGGGCGATCGTCCGGTAGACTTCGGTCACGGGCCGGATCGCGACGGTGTCGATTCCCTGATTGACCGCCCACATGTCGCGGTTGAACTCTTCGTGCGGATCGCGGTCGGCCATGCCGTTCGGCCCGGCCTGCGTCGTCGCGCAGGCGCCGAGAAACAGCATCAACAGCAATGAAGTCAGGAGTTTACGCAAGGGACCATTCTCCACGGACCGACGGGATTGGCCGCCCGAAATGCCTTCGCAAGCCGGCGCTGTCGAGTCCTTTGACGATTAACGATTTGTGCCCCTCCCGCGCCCGACGGCGATCAACGCGCTGCAACAGAACGGAAAATCCGCAGGTCCGCGATGCTTGACCGCATATAAAGATATCTTTATGTCTTTATACATGCGTGCCGAACTCGAGATATTCCGGGCCCTTGCCGATCCGACCCGGCTGCGAATCGTGGCGCTGCTGCGCGCGATGGAGCTGTCGGTCGGCGAACTGGCTCAGGTGCTGGGACAGAGCCAGCCCCGGGTCTCCCGGCACGTCAAGATACTGGTCGACGCCGGGCTTGCCGAGCGCCGCAAGGAGGGCAGCTGGGTGTTCCTGGGACTGGGCGATCCCGTTCGCGTCCGCCCGTTGCTCGATGCGATCGACGGCTGGTCGGAAGAGGGCGAGGATCACTGGATGCGCGCGGATATCGCGCGGCTGGCCGCGGTCCGCGCCGACCGGCAGGCCGCCGCCGAAGCCTATTTCGCCGCCCATGCCGATCAATGGGATGCGATCCGCTCGCTGCACGTCGCCGAGAGCGAGGTCGAGGCCGCCATGCGCCGCGCCCTGGCCGAGGAAGGTATCGGCCGGCTCGTCGATATCGGCACCGGAACCGGGCGCATGCTCGAACTGTTCGGCGGCGAGGCGACGAGCGCGATCGGGATCGACCGCAGCCCCGAAATGCTGCGTCTCGCCCGGGCGAAACTGGCCGAGGCCGGCCTCGAACGGACGGAAATCCGGCAGGGCGACATGTATGCGCTGGAGCTGCCGAGCGATGCCGCGGACACGGTCATCCTCCACCAGGTGCTGCATTACGCGCAGCAGCCCGCCGCGGCGATCGCCGAGGCGGCGCGCCTGCTCGACACCGGCGGGCGGCTCCTCATCGCCGATTTCGCCGCGCACCAGCGCGAGGAGCTGCGCAGCCGGGACGCCCATGCGCGGCTCGGCTTCTCCGACGACCAGATCGCCAAATGGTTCGACGCCGCGCGGCTCGATGGCGGACTGGTCGACGAGCTTCGGGGCGGCGAACTGACGGTGAAACTCTGGCTCGGCCGCCGCAAGGCGGGCCGCAGGCTCAAGGTGGTGGCGGCATGAACCTGACGATGGACCAGCTGCACGAGGCGCGCCGCGCCACGGACGATCCGCTGTTCGCCGATCTGGCCGGCGACGCGCAGGTCTCGTTCGAATTCTTCCCGCCCAAGACCGAGAAGATGGAGGCGACGCTCTGGGAGTCGGTGAAGACGCTCGAGCCGCTCGGCCCGCGTTTCGTTTCCGTCACCTATGGCGCGGGCGGATCCACCCGCGAACGCACCCATGCGACGGTCCGCCGGATCACGCAGGAAACGCCGCTCAAGGCCGCGGCGCACCTGACCTGCGTCGATGCGAGCAAGGCCGAGATCGAAGAGGTGATCGGCGACTATTGGGACGCGGGCGTGCGTCACATCGTCGCGCTGCGCGGCGATCCGCCGCGCAAGGGCGATGCGTTCGAACCGTTCCGGCCGCATCCCGAGGGCTATGCGAACGCGGCGGAACTCGTCGCCGGCATCAAGGCGTTCAAGCCGTTCGAGGTATCGGTGGCTGCCTATCCCGAGGTCCATCCCGAAGCCGATTGCCCGCAGGCCGATCTCGACAATCTCAAACGCAAGCTGGACGCCGGCGCGACGCGCGCGATCACGCAATTCTTCTTTTCGGCCGACAGTTTCTTCCGCTTCCGCGACGAGGCGGCGGCGGCGGGGATCGATGCGGAGATCGTGCCCGGCATCCTGCCGGTGTCCAACGTCGCGACGACGCAGCGGATCGCGGGCATGTGCGGGGCGACGATTCCCGACTGGATGAACCGCCTGTTCGAAGGGCTCGACGCGCTGCCCGCCGCGCGCCAGCTGATCGCGGCGACCGTCGCCGCCGAACTCTGCCGCAAGCTCTATGCGGGCGGCGTGCGCGAATTCCATTTCTACACGTTGAACCGCGCCGAGCTCAGCTATGCGATCTGCCATCTGCTCGGCATGCGGCCTCACCCGCAGGACGACAGCCGATGACCGATACTGCCGACCGGATCCGCGCGATCGCCGCCGAGCGCATCCTCGTTTTCGACGGGGCATGGGGGACGGCGATCCAGGATTACGATCTCGACGAAGCCGGCTATCGGGGTGGCCGCGATTTCCGGCTCGACCAGAAGGGCAATAACGACCTGCTCTGCCTGACCCGGCCCGAGATCGTCGAGGACATCACCGCCGCCTATCTCGATGCCGGCGCCGATATCGTCTCGACCAACACGTTCAGCGGAACCACGATCAGCCAGGCCGATTATGGCGACGAGGAACTGGTGCACGAGCTCAACGTCGCGGCGGCGCAGATCGCCCGGAAGGCGGCGGACGCGAAGGCGACGCCGGAAAAGCCGCGCTTCGTCGCCGGGTCGATCGGCCCGACCAACAAGACGCTCTCGCTCTCGCCGGACGTCAACGATCCGGGTTTCCGGGAGGTCGATTTCGACCAGATGAAGGCCGTCTATGCCGAGCAGATCGACGGGCTGATCGAGGGCGGCGTCGACATGCTGCTCGTCGAGACGATCTTCGACACGCTGAACGCCAAGGCGGCGATCATGGCCGCGCATGAATCGGGCGACCGGCACGGAAAATCGCTGCCGCTGATCCTGTCGATGACGATCACCGACATGTCGGGCCGCAACCTGTCCGGCCATTCGATCGAGGCCTTCTGGGCGTCCGTCCGGCACGCGAAGCCGCTGGCGATCGGACTCAACTGCTCGTTCGGCGCGGACCGGCTGCGCCCGCACATGCAGGCGATTTCCGACATCGCCGATACGCTGGTGATCGGCTATCCCAATGCCGGCCTGCCCAACGAGCTCGGCGAATATGACGAGGATGCCGAGCATACGCGCGACAAGATCAGCCAGTGGGTCGAGCTCGGCCTCGTCAATATCGTCGGCGGCTGCTGCGGCACGACGCCCGACCATATCCGCGCGATCGCGGAGATGGTCGCAGGCAAGCCGCCGCGGGCGGTCGCCGAGCCGATGACGCGGACTTTCCTCGCGGGTCTCGAACCGATGACGCTCGCGGCCTGAAGGCAATCATGACCGACAGCTCAGCCACCTTCGTCAATATCGGCGAACGCACGAACGTCACCGGTTCCGCCCGGTTCAAGAAGCTGATCCTCGCCGACGATTACGAGGCGGCGGTCGAGGTCGCGCGCCAGCAGGTCGAGAATGGCGCCCAGATCATCGACATCAACATGGACGAAGGCCTGCTCGACGCCGAAAGGGCGATGACGACCTTCCTCAAGCTGATCGCCGCCGAGCCCGATATCGCGCGCGTGCCGATCATGATCGACAGCTCGAAATGGTCGGTGATCGAGGCGGGCCTCAAATGCGTGTCGGGCAAGCCGATCGTGAACTCGATCTCGATGAAGGAAGGCGAAGAGGAATTCCTCGCCCATGCCGCCAAGTGCCGGGCCTATGGCGCGGCCGTCGTCGTCATGGCGTTCGACGAGACGGGACAGGCGGACACGAAGCAGCGCAAGGTCGAAATCTGCCAGCGGGCGTACAAGCTCCTCACCGAAAACGGCTTTCCGCCCGAGGACATCATCTTCGATCCCAATGTGTTCGCGGTCGCGACCGGGATCGACGAGCATCGCCGTTACGGCCTGGACTTCATCGAGGCGGCGCGCGAAATCCGCGACACCTGCCCCGGCGTCCATATCTCGGGCGGGCTGTCCAACCTCTCATTCAGCTTTCGCGGCAACGAACCCGTGCGCCGCGCGATGCACAGCGTGTTCCTCTACCACGCGATACCCGCCGGCATGGATATGGGTATCGTGAATGCGGGTCAGCTCGACGTCTACGACCAGATCGATCCCGAACTGCGCGAAGCCTGTGAGGATGTGATCTTCGACCGGCGCGACGATGCCACCGAAAACCTGATCGCGCTGGCCGAGAAATATCGCGGCACCGACGCCAGGGCCGATAAGGAGGCCGAGGAATGGCGGAGCTGGGAAGTGGTCAAGCGGCTCGAATATGCGCTGGTCAAGGGGATCGACGCCCATGTCGTCGACGATACCGAGGAAGCGCGGCAGGAGATTTTCGCCCGCGGCGGCAAGCCGATCGAGGTCATCGAAGGGCCGCTGATGGACGGCATGAACGTCGTCGGCGATCTTTTCGGTTCGGGCAAGATGTTCCTGCCCCAGGTCGTCAAGTCGGCGCGCGTGATGAAGAAGGCCGTCGCCCATCTCCTGCCCTTCATCGAGGCCGAGAAGGACGAAAAGGCGAAGGGCAAGGGCACGATCATCATGGCGACCGTGAAGGGCGACGTGCACGATATCGGCAAGAACATCGTCGGCGTCGTCCTCCAGTGCAACGGCTTCGAGGTCGTCGATCTCGGCGTGATGGTGCCGTGGAGCGATATCCTCGAGGCGGCCAATGAGAACAAGGCCGACATGATCGGCCTGTCCGGGCTCATCACCCCCTCGCTCGACGAGATGGTGACCGTGGCCGAGGAGATGCAGCGTGCCGAGATGCGGCTGCCGCTGCTGATCGGGGGCGCTACGACGAGCAAGGTGCATACCGCGCTCAGGATCGAACCCGCCTATGCGGGGCCGACCATTCATGTGCTCGATGCGAGCCGCGCGGTCGGCGTCGCCTCGACCCTGGTTTCCCAGACCCAGCGCGCGCCCTTCGTCGAACAGGTCGCCAACGATTATGACGAGATCCGCACGGCGCGCGAGGGCAGGGGCGCGAGCAAGCTTGTGTCGCTTGAGGATGCGCGCGCCAATGCGTTCGACGCCGATCTCGCGCTGAAGGCCCCGGCGCCCGCCAAGCCGGGCCTCCACGTCTTCGACGACTGGCCGCTCGACGATCTGCGCGACTATATCGACTGGACGCCCTTCTTCCGCGCCTGGGAGCTTGCCGGCACCTATCCGGCGATCCTCGACGACGATGTCGTGGGAGAGAGCGCGCGAGACCTGTTCGCGGACGGGCAGAAGATGCTCGATACGATCGTCGCCGAGGGCTGGCTCAAGCCCCGCGCGGTCGCGGGCCTGTGGGAATGCCGGCGCCAGGGCGACGATATCGTCGTGATCGACGGCGGCCGCGAGCATCGCCTCCCGATGCTCCGCCAGCAGGTGTTCAAGCGGTCCGGCCGCGCCAATATGTGCCTTGCCGATTTCATCGATCCGGCGGGCGACTGGATCGGCGGCTTCGCGGTGTGCGCCGGCCATGGCATCGACGCGCATATCGACCGCTTCAAGGCGGAGACCGACGACTATTCCGACATCCTGCTGAAAGCGCTGGCCGATCGCCTCGCCGAAGCCTTTGCCGAGCGCATGCACGCCCATGTCCGCAGGGAGCTGTGGGGCTATGCGGCGGACGAGGAACTGACCAACGCCGAGCTGATCCGCGAACAATATACGGGCATCCGCCCGGCGCCCGGCTATCCGGCCTGCCCGGACCACAGCCTCAAGCCACTGCTGTTCGAACTGCTCGGCGGCGGATCGGGGCATAACGGCCCGGCCGGGATCGAACTCACCGAGAGCTTTGCGATGTGGCCGACCGCGGCCGTTTCGGGCTTCTACTTCGCCCATCCCCAGTCGCAATATTTCGGCGTCGCGAAGGTCGGCCGGGACCAGCTCGAGGATTATGCGGGCCGCCGCGCGGTCGATCTCGACACCGCGACCCGCTGGCTGCGGCCGAATCTCGAGGCCTGAACGGCCTGAAAAGAGCGTTAACGGGCCGAAAAGCCGATCTTAACCAGAAATTTTCGGACTTTCTTAACCGCGCCGCGCGCATCGCATGGGCTCCTGATCCGGAGTGTCCCCATGCGCGTTTCGCCTGTCGTCGTCATCGCCGTCCTCGTCGCCACCTGCGCGCCGCTTGCCGCCCAGCGCGCCGCCGCGCCGTTCACCGTGGAGGAAACCGGACAGGGCTTCGACCGGCTCGACCGGGCCGTTGCCGCCATCGGCAACGGGCGGGGCACGATCGCGATCGCGCCCGGCACCTATCGCCAATGCGCGGTGCAGGAAGCCGGCGCGATCACCTACCGCGCCGTGGAGCCGGGCACCGTCATCTTCGACGGCGTCGCCTGCGAACAGAAGGCGGCGCTCGTCCTGCGCGGCCGGTCGGCACGCGTCGACGGGCTGATCTTCCAGAACCTGTCGGTGCCCGACGCCAACGGCGCCGGAATCCGGATCGAGGAAGGCGATCTGGAGGTCCACAACTCGCTGTTCCGCGACAGCGAGCAGGGCATTCTTTCGGCCCGGGATCGCGGCGCGACCATCCGCATCGACCGTTCGACATTTTCGGGGCTCGGCCGCTGCGACCGGGGTCTCAGCTGCGCCCACAGCATCTATATCGGCGAATATGGCGCGCTCGAGGTCACCCGCTCGCGCTTCGAGCGCGGCACCGGCGGCCATTATGTGAAGAGCCGCGCGCCCCAGGTCCGCATCTCCGATTCCAGCTTCGACGACACCCAGGGCCGCGACACAAACTACATGATCGACCTGCCCGCGGGCGCGGTCGGCGCGATCACGAACAACATCTTCGTCCAGGGCGAGAACAAGGAAAACTGGAGCGCCTTCATCGCCGTGGCGGCCGAGGGCGGCGGCAATCCGAGCGCGGGCCTCGTGATCGCCGACAACCAGGCGTCGCTGGCGCCCGGGGTCCGCCGCAATACCTGGTTCGTCGGCGACTGGAGCGGCGAGGCGCTGCGCATCGGACAGAATGAGCTGGGCGCGGGCATTTCGGTTCTCGATTCGCGCTGACGGCCGCTTAAATTGACAAGACCGGGCCCATCGCCGAGACCCGGTTCATGGGGGTTCGGGGTCTTTTTCGCCTGATGGTGACAATCGCGGCGCTGTGCGTTTCGGCGGCGGCATTCGCCCAGGGCACCGCTCGTCCCAATATCGTCCTGATCGTCGCCGACGATGTCGCCTTCACCGATCTCGGCGCCTATGGCAGCGAAATCAGCACCCCGCATATCGACGCGCTGGCGCGGCGCGGGACGATCTTCTCCAACTTTCACGCGACCCCGATGTGCGCGCCCTCGCGCGCGATGCTGATGACCGGGGTCGGCAGCCACCGCGCCGGGCTGGGCAACCTGCCCGAAACCACGCCGGACGCGCATCGCGGATCGCCGGCCTATCGCGGCATGCTGGCCGAGGGACTGCCGACCATCGCGACGCGCCTGAGGCGCGCCGGCTATCGCACCTATATGACCGGCAAATGGCATCTCGGGCATACGCCCGAAACGCTGCCGAGCGCGCGCGGGTTCGACCGGACCTTCATCGTCGACGCGACCGGCGCGGACAATTGGGAGCATCGGCCCTATCTGCCCTATTACGACCGGGCCGAGTGGTTCGCCGACGGCGAGCCGGTCCACGAACTGCCCGAGGATTTCTACTCGTCCGCATTTCTCGTCGACCGGATGATCGATTTCATCGGCGGGACGGGCGCCGACGATCCCTTCTTCGCCTATGTCGCATTCCAGGCGATCCACATCCCGGTACAGGCGCCGCGCGAATTCACGATGCGCTATCGCGACGTCTATGACCGCGGCTGGCAGATCCAGCGCGAACGGCGCCACGCCGCCGCCATCGCGGCCGGGCTGATCCCGGCCGACGCGCCGCTCGGCGCGATCCATCCCGATCTGCGCCGATGGGAGGATCTGACGGCCGAGGAACGGGCCTGGTATGCCCGCGCGATGGCGGTCAACGCCGGGATGCTCGAAGCGATGGACCATCATCTCGGCCGGCTGGTCGCGCATCTGCGGGCGATCGGCGAATATGAGAACACGGTCTTCATCGTAACGTCCGACAACGGCCCGGAAGGCAATTCGGCAGAGGGCAATCTGCTGATGAGCAGCTGGATGTGGGCGGTCGGCTATTCGACCGATATCGACACGCTGGGCGAGCGCGGCAGCTTCGGCTTCATCGGCCCGGAATGGGCGAGCGCCAACGCTTCTCCCGGCAGCCTGTTCAAATTCTACGCCAATGAAGGCGGCACGCGCGTTCCGCTGATCGTTTCGGGGCCCGGTATCTCCGAAGGCGGCATCGCGCGCCAGCTCGGCCTGATCAGCGATATCCCGGCGACGATCGCCGTCCTGGCCGGGGCGGATGCCGGGGGAATGACCGGGCGCAGCCTGATCCCGGCACTGTCCGGCGAGGAAACCGATATCTACGGTCCCGGGGACAGTTTCGGGATCGAAACCGCCGGGCGCATGGCCTTCTATCGCGGCCGCTACAAGATCGTCCGCAACGGCCCGCCGCTCGGCGACAATGTGTGGCGGCTATACGATCTGGAGGCCGATCCCGGCGAGACGACCGATCTGTCGGAGGCCCAGCCCGAACTCTTCGAAGCGATGCAGGCCGGCTATGCGGCCTGGGCCGAAGAGAATGGCGTGCTCGACATGCCCGCCGGCTACGATCCGCTCGAGACGCTGATGGCGCATAGCCGGGGGCCGGTGCTGCGCCGTTACTGGTGGGTGCTGGCGCTGCTCGCGGGGATCGTTATCGCGCCGGCCGTTCTGCTCGCCCGTCGCCGCCGAACGCGCCGCTTGGCATAAACCAACCGCTTGCAATGTTGGAGATTGTCTGGCGGAATCGCCGGACGCTGGTCGATGCCAACCCGGTCGATGGCGGAAAAGACGAGGCGCCCGGAAGAGGCGCTGTGTGTAAACTATGTAAACTTAGCGGGATTTCGGGTCGCGCCTTGTCTCACGGACAATTGCTGGCCGCGACGTCCGGCATCAGGTCGAGGCAGCGCCCGTCGATCTCGATATCCGAGATATCGAGGCCGATCAGCGAGGCGAGCGTCGGCAGGATATCGACGGTCATCACGCCCAATGGCTGCTCGACATGGTCGGCGCCGGGCCACCAGAAGAGGATCGGCACGCGGCGGTCATAGTCCCAGACGCTGCCATGGGTCGCCACATAGGCGCCGGGCATCGCCTGGGGGATCGGCGTGACGCGCGGCTGGAGCACGACGATGAAGTCGCCCGACCGGTCGGGATGGAAATTGGCCCGGACCCGGTCGAGCACCGTCCAGTGCTCGGGCGGCGCGTCGGTGACCGGCTGCGCCATGATCTCGTCCCGGCCGTAGACGCGATAGACCTGCGGGTGCGCCGAGATCAGCGCGATGGCCCGGTCGATCACCTCGGCGCGGCGATCCTCGGACACCGAGCGATCGACATAGAAATCGCCGAACGGCCCGTCGGCGCGCAGGATCGGGGCTTCGAGCCCGGTCTCCTCCGCCAGTCGGGCGTCCAGCGTCTCGAAGCCGGGGAGCAGGCGCGCGGCGCGCGGCGCGGCCTGTCCGATCTGGCGTTCGGGCAGGTCGAGCCCGCCATGGTCGGCGGTCAGCATCGCGACATAGTCGATGCCGCGCGCGTCGAGCCGGGCGAAGAAATCGCCGAGCATCGCATCGAGCGCCATCAGCTGGACGCACATCTCGACGCCGTGCGTGCCATAGGCATGGCCGATATAGTCGGTCGAGGCGAGGCCGATAGCGAGCAGGTCCGTCGTCCCGCCCTGGCCGAGCCCGAGCTCGGACACCAGATCGGCGGCGAGATTCAGCGTCAGCAAATCGCCTTCCGGCGAGGCGAGGATGGCACGGCCGCTGGCCGCCGGGCCGCGCGAAAAGGCATGCGTCCCGACCGTGGCGCCTTCGCCGACCGGGATGGCCCGGTTATAGGCCGCGCATTGCGCGGGCACCGGAAGCGGCACGCGGGACGAGGCCATGGCCCTGCCCGCCGCCTGGTTGATCCAGGCCACGGCCTCGGGGACGTCGCGCCCGTCGAACGTCGTGAAACCGGCATCGCCCGGCCAGAACATGTGATCGGCATTGGCCCCGCCCAGCATCACGGCCGAGCGGTCCTTGCCGGCCACCGAGACGACCTGGCTCGCCGCGTCCACCCGCTGGATCAGGTCGCCCAGGGTCGGCACCAGGAGATTCCCGGCTGAAACCGTATAGTCGCTGGACGAGGAGCCTTCGACGCCCGGATCTTCCGAGCAGTAGACGCGGACATCCTCGCGCGCGACGCCCATGTCGAACCAGCGATTGGCGATGACGCCCGTCCGTCCGGGATGCGCGCCGGTCAGGATCGTCGCATGGCCGGGGCAGGTCTCGGTCGCCGCATGCGCCTGATAGCCGGAGGGGAAAACCGCACCCCGCAGCAACCGGGCGAAGCCGCCGGTGAAATTCTGGCGGTGCTGGGCGAAGATGTCGGCGCTGAGCTGGTCGACGGCGATCGCGACCACGAGCCGCGGCGGGGTCGACTCGGCGGTGTCCGCGCTCTGCTCATCCTGGGCGAACGCCGCGAAAGGCAGGGACAGGGCTGTAACCAGAGCGGCGATGCGGGCGAATTTCATCGGATATCCTCTTGATGGTGCACGGCGCGGGTGGCGCTGCTATAGCGCGCTCGCGAAGGAGCAAACAGGTGCGATTTTCCTTTTTGAAGACCGTTATCGCGGCGCTCGCGGCCCTTGTCTGTTTGCTGCCCGCCGTCGCGCCGGCCCAGGCGCCGCGCGAGAATGCGATCCAGACCGCCCTGCTCGCGGAAACGCAGGCGCCGGCGCCCGGCCAGAGCTTCACCATCGCGATCCGGATGCGGCCCGACCAGGGCTGGCACGGCTATTGGCTGAACCCCGGCGAAGCGGGCCTTCCCGACCGCTTCGAATGGGATCTGCCCGCAGGCGTCTCGATCGGCGAGCTGCGCTATCCGGTGCCCGAGCGGCTCTCGATCGCCGGCATCATGAACTACATCTATTATGGCGAATATGCGCTGCTCGCCGAGGTGTCGCTCGACGAGAGCGTCGCGCCCGGAACCGCGCTGCCGATCCGCGCCCAGGGCCAGTGGCTCGCCTGCACCGACGAGATCTGCGTGCCAGAGGGCGGTTCGCTCGGGATTGACCTCGTCGCCGGGTCGGGCGCGATATCCGATGCCGAGATATTCGACGGCTATCGGGCGCGCCTGCCGCGCCCGCTGGGCAGCGAGGCGGTGTTCGAGGTCGCCGGAGACACGCTGCGGCTGGGCATTCCCTTTCCCGAAACCGCGTCGGTGTCGGCCCCCTATTTCTTCTCGCGGACGGACCGGGTGCTCGATTACAGCGCCGAGCAGCGCATCTCGCGCAACGGCGACATGCTCGTCGTCGAAGTCCCGGCCGAGCGCGATGCGGGCGCCGCCGAGCGGATCGAGGGGCTGATCAGGATCGGCGAACATGACGGGCTGACGCTCGCCGCGGTGCCCGGCGACGTGCCGGCCGCAGGCACGCCGATCTCGGGCGAACCCGCCGGTTCGGACATGATGAGCGCCGATATCGGCACGGTCCTGTTCGCGCTGGGCGGCGCCATCCTGGGCGGGCTGCTGCTCAACATCATGCCCTGCGTATTCCCGATCCTGAGCCTCAAGGCGCTGAGCCTGGCGAAAACGGGCGGCGAGGAACTCGCGGCCCGGCGCGACGCGCTGGCCTATACCGGCGGCGTGATCGTCGTGTGTCTCGGTCTCGGGGCGGCGCTATTGGCGCTCCGCGCGGGCGGCGCGGCGGCGGGCTGGGCGTTCCAGCTGCAGGATCCGCGGATGATCCTGTTCCTGTTGCTGCTGGTCACCGCGATTGCGTTGAACCTCGCCGGCCTGTTCGAAGTGCCGGGCGTGTCGGGCGGCGGCCGCTTCGCCGACAGGGACGGCGCGGCGGGGTCCTTCTTCACCGGCGCATTGGCCGCCTTCGTCGCGACGCCATGCACCGGCCCGTTCATGGCGGCGGCGCTGGGCGCGGCGCTGGTCGTGCCGACGATCGTCGCGCTGGCGATCTTTGCCGGGCTGGGCCTTGGGCTGGCGCTGCCGTTCCTGGTCCTCGCCTATGTGCCGGCGCTGCGGGCCAGACTGCCCAGGCCCGGGCCGTGGATGGTGCGGTTCCGTCACCTGATGTCCGTGCCGATGTTTCTGACCGCGCTGGCGCTTGGCTGGGTGCTGGGCCGTCAGACCGGGGTGAACGGGATGACGCTGGGCATCGCCGCGGCGCTCGGCATCGCGCTGATGCTGTGGTGGGCGGGCAGCCGTCAGGTCGCCGGCAAGCGCGCCTGGCTGCCGATCGTCCCGGCGTTGATCGTGACGCTGGCCGCGCTGGCGGTGGTGCCGACCGCGTCTTCCGCGCAGTCGGATGCGAGCGCGGGCGGCGCATTGAGTGCGGAGACCTTCAGCGAGGCGCGCCTGTCCGAACTGCGCGCCGAGGGCCGTTCGGTGTTCGTCTATTTCACCGCGGACTGGTGCATCACCTGCAAGGCGAACGAGGCCGGGGCGATGAGCCGCCAGGCGGTTGTCGATCATTTCGAGGCGCAGGATATCGCGGTGCTGGTCGGCGACTGGACGAGCGGCGACCCGGTCATCGGCCGGTTCCTCGAGAGCCATGGCCGCTCGGGCGTGCCGCTCTATCTGTTTTACGGGCCCGACGGCGAGCCGGAGATCCTGCCGCAGATCCTGACGGTCGGGATGCTGACCGAACTGAGCGCCTGACTCAAAAAATCCACCGTTCGCCCTGAGCTTGTCGAAGGGCTGTCCTTACTTCCGACAACTCCTGAAAAGTGAAGAGCAGGGCTTCGACAGGCTCGGCCCGAACGGATCGCGTCCTTTGCCCTCACCGCCCGACCTCGTCGTCCTCGCTGATCATCGGCCCGACCGGCGCGTCCATCGGCGGTGCGTCGGCCGCGCCGCGCACCCAGGTCCGCTCGCCGCCGATCCATGTTTCCATGACCTGCGTTGCGCGGATGTCCTCGGGTGTCGCGTCGAAGATATCGCGATCGAGGATCAGGAAATCGGCATGGAGCCCTTCGCCCAGCCGCCCCAGCTCGTCCTCGGCGAACCCGGCGAACGCCGCATCGGTCGTGAAGGCGGCGAAGGCCTGTTGCAGCGAGACGCGCTCATGCGCCTGCCAGCCGCCGGCCGGCTGGGCGGCGGCGTCCTGCCGGCTGGTCGCGG
>NZ_JBQLZM010000140.1:0-37031 GCF_052168275.1 Parasphingopyxis sp.
GCAGCGCGTCGTGCCCGTCATTTTCGGCGAGCGACAATGCGAGCGTCTGCAACCGGTTGTCCTCGAGAACCAGGTCCGCGACCTCGTCGGTCATCGAGACGAGCAGCGCGTTGCGGTCGTCGAATTCGAGCCGTCCCTCGGCCATTTCCCGATTGAGCGGGATCTTGATGTTGACCTCGTTGTCCGAGCAATCGACGCCTGCGCTGTTGTCGATGAAATCGGTGTTGATCCGTCCGCCATGCATGGCGAACTCGATCCGACCCGCTTGGGTGAGGCCGAGATTGGCGCCCTCGCCGATCGCCTTGGCGCGAACGTCCTTGCCGTTCACCCGCAACTTGTCATTCGCCGGATCGCCGACCTCGATATGCGCTTCGCTCGATGCCTTGATATAGGTGCCGATGCCGCCGAACCAGATCAGGTCGATCTCGGCCCTGAGGATCG
Organism: Parasphingopyxis sp.; assembly: GCF_052168275.1. Classification (GTDB taxonomy): domain Bacteria; phylum Pseudomonadota; class Alphaproteobacteria; order Sphingomonadales; family Sphingomonadaceae; genus Parasphingopyxis. Next base: position 442 of record NZ_JBQLZM010000140.1, read on the forward strand.
CCGAAATGATCTGCGAGGGTCGCATCACCTCTTCGGACACGCCGAGCATCTCTCGCACCTCGGGCGAAAGGGGAATCTCTTTCTGCGCCCGCGAGAAAACGCCGCCGCCTTTCGAGATCAGCTTTTCGTCATAATCCTCCCAACTCGAGCGCGGGAGTTCGAACAACCGGTTGCGCTCTTCCCAGCTCGCCGCCGGGTCGGGGTCGGGGTCGAGGAAGATATGCCGGTGGTCGAACGCCGCGACGAGCTTGATCGCCTTGGAGAGCAGCATGCCGTTGCCGAACACATCGCCGGACATGTCGCCGCACCCGCCGACCCGGATCGGATCGGTCTGCACGTCGACACCCAGTTCGAGGAAGTGCCGCTGGACCGAGATCCACGCGCCCTTGGCGGTGATGCCCATCGCCTTGTGGTCGTAGCCGTAGCCGCCGCCGCTCGCGAACGCGTCGCCGAGCCAGAAATTGCGCTCCAGCGCGATCGCGTTGGCGACGTCGGAGAAGCTCGCCGTCCCTTTGTCCGCCGCGACGACGAAATAGGGATCCTCGCCGTCGCGGATCACGACGCGGTCGGGATGGACGACATCGTTTTCGACGAGATTATCGGTGACCGACAGCAGAGTCCGGATGAAGATGCGGTAACTTTCCGTGCCTTCCGCGATCCAGGCGTCGCGATCTTCTGCCGGGTTGGGCAGCGCCTTGGGGAAAAAGCCGCCCTTCGCGCCGGTCGGGACGATCACGGCATTCTTGACGAGCTGCGCTTTCATCAGGCCCAGTATCTCGGTCCGGAAATCGTCGCGCCGGTCGGACCAGCGCAGGCCGCCGCGGGCGATCGGCCCGCCGCGCAGGTGGATGCCTTCGACGCGGGGGCTGTACACCCAGATTTCGCGCCACGGTACGGGCGCGGGAAGGCCCGGAATGGCCGCACTGTCGAGCTTGAACGCCAGCGCTTCGGTGGCGGCGGACGAAAAGGCGTTGGTCCGGAGGCACGCATTCACGACCGCGCGGATCGCGCGCAGGATCGTGTCGTCGTCGATCGCCGCGACCTTGGTAAGCGCGCCGTCGATCCGGCCGTTGAGCGCACTCACCTCGCTGTCCCGATCGCCTTCGAAATCCGGGTTGTGCAGCGTATCGAACAGCTGGACGATCGCGCGCGTGATATCCGGTTCGTCGCGCAGCGTTTCGACGACCGTTGCGAGGCCGTAGCTCAATCCCGTCTGGCGCAGATAGCGGAACCAGGCGCGCAACAGCGTCACGTCGCGTGGATTGAGCCCGACCGACACGATCAGCTGGTTGAACTCGTCATTCTCCGCCCGGCCCTCGAGCACGGCCGACAGCGCTCCTTCCTTGATCCCGGCACGCGCGATCAGGCCGTCCAGGTCGGGTATGTCGTCGATCTCGAGCAGGAAATCATGGATGTAACCGAGCCGCCCGCCATCGAGCGGGGTCGGGATTTCCTCGAGCACCCGGAACCCGAAATTCTCGAGCACCGGCACCGTGTCGGACAGCGGTATCGACGCGCCGAGCCGATACAGTTTGAGGCGCAGCTGCGATCCGGCATCGCCTTCGAGCCGATAGAGCCGGACGCCGCGCTGATAGTCGTTCAGTCCGCGCAGGCGCAGAATGTCCTTGGCGGCCTCCTCGGCGCCATATTCGCTGCGATAGCCGTTGGGAAACGCGTTGGCATAGGCGAGCGTCAGGCGCGCCGCCCTGGCGGAGGGCAGACGTTCGCCAAGCTCGGCCTCGACCGCCGGGGACCATCCGCGGACCATCTGCTCGATCTCGGCATCGAGCGCCTCGGCGTCGGGTTCCTGCGCGTTTTCGCCGATATCGAGCGTGTAGCGGATAAAGGCGAGATCGCCGTCGCCCAGTTCGATCGACCAACTCGAGATCATAGACCCCGTCGCTTCTTCGAGCCGGGCGCCGATCGTCGTGCGCCGCGTCGTCGACATCTCGTCGCGCGGCATCCAGACAAAGGCGAACAGGTGTCGCTGCATCGGCCCCTTGATCAGCAGCAGTTTCGGGCGCGGCCGGTCGGCGAGCGACATCGCGGTCAGTGCCGCCTGCTTCATCGACTCCGCGTCGAATGCGATCAATATGTCGTGCGGTAGGCGGGACAGCGCGTGTTCGAGCGCCTTGCCCGCATGGCTGTTAGCATCGAATCCCAGATCCTTTTCCAGCGCTTCGAGCCGCCCGCGCAGGACCGGGACCTTGTCGGCCGGCGCGGCGAGCGCGACGCTGGTCCACAGGCCCGCATGGACCGACAGGCGCGTCAGTTCGCCGTTTTCGTGGATCGGCACGATCGCCAGATCGAGCGGCACGCGCCGGTGTACGGTCGCGATCCGGTCGGCCTTGGACAGCAGCGGAGCGGAGCCGCCATTTTCGAAATAGCTGAACGCCGCCTCGCGCGTGCGATGATTCCAGCAGGAGGGGCCGGGCGCGCGGAAGATGCCGAGCCCGGTTTCGCGATTTCCCTGCCGGTCTTCGACATAATGGCCGACCTGGGTGAAATGATGGTCGGCGAACCATTCGAGCAGCGCCTTGCCCTCCTCGTCGGCGATGCTTTCGGCATCGCCTCGCATCCGTTCCTGCAGCGCCGGCCAGTCCCGCACGGCGGCACGGACGTCGAGCAGGACCTGATGAACGTCGGCCAGCAGCTCGAGACGGGTGCGCGCATCGGCGCGGTCGATCTCGAGATAGACGAACGATTCGCGGTTGGCCGCACCGTCCTCGGCGCCCAGTTCGACGATATGATGCTGTTCGTCGCGCGCCACCGATACGATCGGATGGAGCAACCGCAGAACGGTCAGCCCGTGGGCGCCGACCGCGCCGGTGATCGAATCCACGATGAAGGGCATGTCGTCATTGACGATCGCCATGCGGATGAAGCGCCGTCCCTTGTCGTCGGTGATCGATTCCAGCCGGACTTCGGCCATGCCCGGCAGCCGTTCGGCCGCCGCGGCGGCGACGAAGCGAGCGGCCTCCATGGCTTCGGCATCGCTGAAATTGTCGGTTTCCCCGGGCAGCGCGCCATGGACGAGGGCGCGGGCTATGGCTGCGATATGGGCTTCGGTTTGCTCGCTTTGCGAGTCGTGCGGAACCTGATTCATGGCGCGCAGCTATGCGCCCCAAATTGGGGCTACTCAACCCTTGTATGAACAGCTGTTTTCGCGCCTTCGGGGCGCCGTGCCCGCCAGCTCGCGCTAGCCTGCGGTCTTGCGGATCGCGCGTTCGGTCAACGCCTTGTCGTGCGGCACCGCGCCGATCACGGCGAGCCGGCCGTCGGGCAGGCGGCGGGCCATGAGCAGGGCGAATTCCTCGCCGTCGCCGGCGTCGGTTTCCAGCTCGACATAGGCCTGGGCCGGCGCGTTGCGCAATTCCTCGCGGGCCGCTTCGAGCCGGTCTGGCTTTGCGGCGGGCCGGCGTGCGGCGCGCTCGGCCGCGACGACCGCCTTGAGGCCGCCCTTCTGCGCCTTCAGATAGTCGGCGAAGGTGCCCGCGGCGATATGTTCGCGTTTGGCATGGGAGAGCGCGGCCGCGAATTCGGTCAGCCGCGTCTTGTCGTAATCGACGCCGAAGACGAGCTTCACGATCGGCGTCATCGGCGCGCGATCCTGGCCCGTTATGCCGGCATCGTCGAGGATTTCCTGATAGTCGTCCGGTTCGGCTTCGGCGCTCAGGGCGAAGTCGTAGGCGCGGCCCAGCGCTTCATAGAGCACGGCGCGGCTGCGCTGGTCGGCGGACTTGGCCTGCTCGGCGCTCTCGCGTGCCGCGACGAGATGATCGGCTACGCTTTCGGGCTCGGCGACGCTGTCTTCGAAAGCGGCAAGGCCGCCGTCATCCCGTACCGGCACATCGTCGACGTCCGGGTCGGTCGCGAAACCGTTACTCGGTCCATCGGCCCAGACCGGCGCGCTTTCTTCCGACGCGGGTAAATTGGCGGCGAGCGACCGGTCGACCGCCTGTTGGAGTTCGGCCTGGACCGCGGCGCTAGCGACTTCCTTCCAGTTGATCACGCCATAGATGAAGTCGATCGTATCGTCGTCGGACGAGAAAGGCATGAGGATACCGCGATACAGCGTGTTGACGTCGCGATGGTTTTCGAACTCCGCCTCGAAGCCCACGGGAGCCTGATTGGCGATGATCTGCATATAATGGTCGGTGAGGCGCGAGAGCAGCGAGCGGGGCGGGACATCGTCGATGGTCTCGATCCCGTCTTCGATGTCGCATTCGGCGCGCAAAGCGCCGCCGAGCCACGCGATCGAGGGATTGTTGACCCCGCCGGTGAAGTCGAGAAGCACGCTGTTGGGGCCGAAGTCGCTGATGCTGGCCGGATCGAGATCCTCGATCGAGGGATAGGCGCGGTCGCGCAGTAACGAGGCCCAGTGATTATAGGCACGGACATGCATCCGCCGCTCGTCGGTACCGATCTCGGGCGGCGCGTCGATCGCGGCATCGCCTTCCATATCGGCGACACCGCTTTCGTCGGTGCCGAAAGGCCGGGGATTGTCCATAGCGTGTTCGCCCTCGCGCAAATGGTTTACGGAAGCCTTATGCACCGTGATGGTTTACGAACGGTAAACCCTGCTGCACGGCGGCGAAGCGGCGATGCGGCAAATATCCGGCTTGTTTCGTCGGACCGCTCTTGGTAAGGGCCACCGCCCGTCGAGGGTCAGTGCCGCTTTAGCTCAGCTGGTAGAGCATCGCATTCGTAATGCGGAGGTCGCGTGTTCGAGTCACGCAAGCGGCACCACACTCCATTTATGTTTTACGTCGATGGTTTGGCGCCTATTTCCTCACTGCTGATTTCCGCGGGTTTCGGTTCATTGTTTCGATGACCGGATATGGCAGTCTGCTCTGGGGCTCGTCAGGGCGCGAACCACGCATCACCTCCTCTCCGATCGGGGCCAATCCGGACACTGCTGTTCTATTCGGGTGCGCGCCGCGCCTCGATCCAGCGACCGACAAGATGGTCCGACGACTTGCACGCCTCGACGCGGACGTCGAAATTCCGGTCGCGCAGAAGGTTTGCGGCTTCTTTTAGCTGTTCGGGCGTGGGGGCGGCGTCGACCATGGCGCCCATGCGCTGCGCGTGTTCGTCAAGCTGCGCGGCAAAATTGTCGGCTTCCGCGGGATTCGCCCCACCCGCCCCGCGCAGCGCGCCGATGAATGCCGCCGTGCCGTCGAGTACCAGGCTGTTGCCGGAGCCTTGCGCTCGACCGGCAATCTCCATTTGCAGCGCCCAAAGGCGGTCGGGCGCATAGGGTGAAAGTGCGGCGGTCAGGCTGTCCGCGAGCGATACCGTCTCTAGCAGCCAGGCGACCTGCGCGACCTGTTCTCTCGCCTGTCGGCACACCTCGCCATCGCGCGCGTGGACGAGCGCCAGAAACGACGTGTTGCAAACACGCGCCACTTCCCCCACCGCTTCCGCGAGCCCGGCATATTCCAGACCGAACTGGCTGACCATGATGTCGACGCTGCGGTCGGGAAACGGCAGATGCGCAAGATCGATCCCGCCCCGAAACCGCATGAACTCGCTGCCGGGCGGGATATCGGCGACAATATCGACGCCGACCAGTTCGACCGCAGCCTGGTGATGCAGGGCGTTCCGCGCATGATCGAGAACGGCGCCACGCCCCGTTCCAAGATCGCATATACTCTTAACGCCGTCGAGAGCGGAGAACCATTCGCTCCATCGCCGGGCAATGTGCTGTTGCGCGGCCGGCGGGAATTGCGCCGTGCAACCATGCTGGCCCGTTTGTGCCCAGAACGACGCCCAAAGGGCATCCTTTGGCTCTCGGTTGCAGCCCGCGGCGATCGGTTTGCGAGGTTCCTGTGCGATGGTGTGTTTTCACCTTGGCGCCAGCGAGTGTCAAACAGATATTTGTGCGTATAGCGAACGTAATGTGCGCAATGCGGTCAAAATAGATTGACAGCCGGTATACGTGTAGTGAATATGTAAGATATTGGAATCAGCCTAGCAGGCGAGGCACTCGGAATAATCAACGGTTAATCGCGCTATTTTGACGTTGAAGCCGGGGGTTCTGCTAGATCGGCAATTAACGGGAGGGCAAGTTGCAGACCAAGTATCTCAAATCCGCCAATGGCGAAAAGATGCGAACGTCAGTTCGGATTCTGATGGTGGGCACCGCGCTTTCGGCGGTTGCCTTGGCGAACCCTGCTTTCTCGCAGACGAACACCGGCACGCAGTTGCCCCAGACCGAGCCGTCCAATCCGACGGGCGTATCTGACTCCGCGGATGCGGATGCCGGCAACGGTCAGCCGATCGTCGTTACTGGCTCGCGTCTTATCCGACGTGACCTCATCGCGCCGAGTCCGGTCACGACGGTTGACGCGGAAGCCATCGCACAATCGGGCGATGTTACCCTCGAGGCGACTCTCAACGAGTTTCCTCAACTTACCCCAGACACGACCAGCAACACCAACCAGAGCGGCGGCACCGGTGTGCTCAGCGTTGACTTGCGCAGTCTCGGGGCCGTGCGGACGCTTGTCCTCGTCGATGGCCGGCGCTTCATTCCCGCCGATGTCACCGGCCTGACCGATCTCGCGACAATCCCAGACCTGCTGATCGATCGGGTGGAAATCATCACCGGTGGGGCGTCGGCTGTCTACGGGTCGGATGCCATTGCCGGCGCGGTCAACTTCGTTCTCAGACGCGATTTCGAAGGCGTGGAGGCGCGTTATCAATACCGGACGACCGAGCGAGACGACGGTGAGACGCACAAGGCGGACCTGCTCCTCGGCGTGAACGCCCCCGACGGTCGCGGCAATCTCACGGCCTATGGTTCCTACACCACCCGCAACGCGGTGTTCGCCGGGAACCGGCAGTTTTCGCGTATTCCCTTGTTGGCGGATTCGACCGGCACGTTGCAGCCCTTCGGGTCCGGCAACATTCCCGGCGGATTGATCGGCCTTAACAGCGCGTTCTTCCCCCAGATACAGGGCGTGGATCTGGTCGGCGCACAGGCCACCTGTCCCGGGCCGATACAGGGCATACGCTTCGGACCGAACGGCGAGCCCCTGCCGTTCTGCCGGCCCGAGGACCAGTTCAACTATGCTGCGCCGAACTTCCTGCTCCGCCCCCTAGAGCGCTACCAGTTCGCAGCGATCGGCCATTATGAGTTGGGCGATCGGATCGAGGCTTACGCGCAGTTCTTCTACACGAATAAGGAAAACGCGTTCCAGCAGGCACCGGAAGCCGTAAGTCCGACCAGCTTCGGCCAGAGATCCGGCACGATCCTGATTCCCAACGCTGATACGAACCCGCTCTATCCGCAGCCGCTGCGCGACTTCTTCGCGGCCAATCGCGGTTTCTTCGATGCGGACGGCGACGGTATCTTTACCATCAACAGCGTGGGGCGCCGGTTCGAGGAATTCGGGCCGCGCAACGTCTCGATCGGTGCGGACAGCTTTGGCGGGACTCTTGGACTGCGCGGGGACTTCGACCTGATCGGCGAGAATCCCTGGCGATGGGATCTGTTCGGACAATATCAGCGTTCGGACGTGTCGATCGTGCGGCAAAACCTGCTGTCCAAATCGCGCACGACGCTCGGCCTCGACGTCGTGGTGGTGAACGGCCAGCCGCAATGCCGGATCGATTTGCTCGGTTGCGTTCCCGTGAATATTTTCGGGACAGCGACGCTGACGCCGGAGATGGCAGAATTTTTAAGCGTGAACACGCGTACCGATGACCGGTTTACCCGCAGTGTTGTCGGAGCGTCGGTTGCCGGCGATGTTTTCGAACTGCCGGCGGGGCCCGTATCCGCCGCGTTCGGCATGGAGTATCGCGACGAGACCTTTCGGACGGTGCCCGACGAGACGGCGCTTTCCGGCGATCTTGCGGCCACCGCGATCCCGCCGATAATCAATAACGGTTCGTTCAATCTCTTCGAGCTGTTCGGTGAGGTACGTATCCCCATCTTGGAGGGCCTGCCGGCGATCGAAAGCCTCGCCATCGAGGGTGCGCTCCGATATTCGAACTACTCCACGATCGACGAGGTGTTTACGTACAAGCTCGGCATCGACTGGGAGATCACCGATTGGATTCGCGTGCGCAGCTCTTATAGCCGCGCGATCCGGGCGCCGAATCTGGACGAGCTGTTCGCGCCGCCGCAGGCGGGCTTCACCGGTGGTGTCGATCCCTGCGTTGCGGCGAACAATCCGACCGCCGCCCAGCGGCAACTGTGCCTCGCCCAGGGCGTGCCTGCCGCGATCCTGCCGACGCTCGACGTGGGCGCGAGCCAAGGTTTCAACGTGTTGTCGGGCGGCAACCAGAATCTCAACGAAGAGAGCGCCGACAGCTACACGATCGGCGCCGTCTTCACGCCGCCCTTCGCAAACAATCTGTCCTTCACCATCGACTATTTCGATATCACGGTCGACGACGCGATCGCGAATGTTAGCGCTCAGCAACTCGTGGACACTTGCTTCCAGACACTCGACGAGTCCAGCCTCGCCTGCCGGGCGATCACTCGTTTGCCGACTGGCAACATCGATCAAGTGGCGGCCCCGCTGCTGAATGTCGCCAGTCGCAAAGTGCGCGGCATCGATTTTACCGCGGGATGGCGGATCGACTTGCCGGACGCGATTTCGCTTTTCGATGGCGGGAGCAATCTCGACCTGCGCCTTGTGGCGACATGGCAGCTCGAAGATAGCACCGTTCCGTTCGAAGGTCTGGCAACGGTCGAGTGCGCGGGTTTCTATGGCGGCCCTTGCTCGAGCGACAGCGTTCGCCTGACGCCGGATTTCCGAGCGTTCTTCAGCGCGGTCTATTCCAGTGGCCCGCTCGAGCTGCGTACGGAGGTGAAACATATCGGGGACTTCGATCTTTCGACGCTCGCTTTTCCGAACGAGAACGGTACGATCGAACCGGAAACCTATGTCGATATTTTTGGCAGCGTCGAGGTGATCGAAGAGTTTCAGCTGTTCGCCGGCGTGTCGAATCTGTTCGATAATCAGCCGCCGGTCATCGGCTTCCGCGCGGGCGGGGACACTAACACCAACGTCCAGCTATACGACGTTCTCGGCCGGCAGTTCTTCTTTGGAGCGAGACTCAGCTTCTGATCGCGCTACTGAACCGAACATGGTTTCTTGGAGGATATGATGATCAAAAAAGCGAAGCTCGCTCTCTGCGCGGGCGTGGCGCTGGCCGCCGCAACCCCGGCCCTTGCGCAAGACAGATGTCCGATTCCGACCGGCGAGGGCAGCTATGCCGATCTCGTTGCGCTCTATACCGAGTTCCGCAACTGGCGTGACGATATCGCGATCGTCGGCGAGATTTCGGACAGTGCCGAGTGGCAAGGAATCGAAGACTGGAGTGATCAGGCGGTAGAACGCCGTCGCCGAACGATTGCCGAGATGCTCGATCGGATACAGACACTCGATGTTGCCGCCTGGCCGCGCGAACAGCAGGCCGAGTATCTCGCCGTTCGCGCCACGCTCGACGAACAGAACTTCCTGCTGAACGTCTCGAAACCATGGGAGCGCGATCCCGGCTTCTATGTCGACCGGATGTTGGGCGTCACATTCGCCGACCTGTCCGTGAACGGAGACGATCGGGCGCTGCTGCGACGTCAGTTGCAGGGGATTCCGGTTCTGGTCGAGCAGGCGAAACGCAACCTCGACAATATGGCGGCTGATTATGCCGATCTCGCACTTCATAATCTGGAAAACGCCGACGGTGTAGGCCATGGCCACCCCTTTCGCGAGGTTCCGCCGGCCGGCGTGATTGGCTGGTACGACGACATGCTCGCGCGCGCCGACGCCAATTCCGATCTGCGCGCAGACATCATCAACGCACGTGTGGCGGTCGTCGACTTTCGCGACTGGCTGACCGAGCAGAGGCCGCGCATTACCGCCGATGCCGGCGTCGGCGAGGAGAATTTCAACTGGTATCTCGAGCATGTGAAGCTGATGCCGTATTCGGCGCGCGACATCATCCTGCTCGGCGAGAGGGAGCTTCAGCGGCTTTGGTCCATGCATGCCATTGAGCGTAACCGCAATCGCAACCTTCCCGAACTGCAGCCCGCGGCGAATGCGGCCGAATACCAGCGCCGCATCGAGGAAACCGATCGACGCGTGCGCGAATTCATCGTCAATGAGAATTTCATTTCGATCCCGCCCTATATCAACGAACTCGACACGAATGTGCCGTGGATCGTCCGGCCACAAGGGCGCAACTTCTGGGAAGAGGTCCAATATCGGGATCCGGCTCCCGACCACATACACGCGGTCATTCCCGGGCATCGCTATGACGGCGTTGTCGAACGGAACAATACCCACCCGATCCGCGGACACCTGACCGATGGCGCCCGCGTCGAAGGATGGGGTGTGTATCTCGAGGAGGCCATGCAGCGCGCCGGCTATTTCGATGACATGCCCCGTAGCCGCGAACTGATCGACATTTTCGGCATCTTCCGTGCGGCGCGCGTGCCCGCCGATGTCTGGCTCCAGCTCAACGAGATGAATGTCGACCAAGTCATTCGATACTGGCGCGAACGGGTGCCGTATCTTGATGAAAATGTCGCGCGGGTGGACGCGGAGATTTATCTGCGGCGCCCGCCGGGCTACGGGCTTGGATATACAGTTGGCATGATCCAGATGCAGCAGCTCGTCGCCGACGCGAAACGGCTTCAAGGCGAGGATTTCGATCTCATGGCTTTCCACGACGATTTCATGGCGAGGGGGCGGTTGCCGCTTTCAGTGCTTCGCTGGGAAATTACCGGAATCGACGATGAGGTATGCCAGTTCTGGGATCGCGATCCGTTGCCTTAGGCGCAGAATAGCCGAAAGGCAGACAATCAGAGCCTGGTGGTAATGCGGCGCGCGGCAGTTAGCAGATGCGGCAGGATTTCCTGTTTCATTCCCTCGACGGACAGGCGCGAGGACGGGCAGCATACGTTGAGCGCGGCGATCGTCGCGCCGCCTTTGTCCCGAACGGGTACCGAAATTGAGCGCAGGCCTATTTCGAGTTCCTGATCAACGATGCTGTAGCCCATCTGCCGTGCCTCGACGATCGCCTCGCGCAGTTTCACCTTCGAGGTTATCGTGTGTTCGGTAAGCTTTTCCAGCGTCACTTCATCAAGATATTCGAGCAGCTCCTCTTCGGGTTTTTCCGCCAGCAGAACCCGGCCGGTCGAGACGGCGTGCGCGGGTGCGCGGCTGCCGACGGTGATGCTCACATCGACAAGCCGGTCGGAACTCGCTCGCGCAATATAGGTGACGTCCTCCCCCGTCAGAACCGCCGCGAAGACCGATTCCTGGACCGTTTTTGAAAGGCCGTTCATGACGGGTTGAAAGACTTCCACCACACCCATCGACGAAAGCACCGAATAGCCGAGTTGCAAAACCTTCGGCCGCAAAGCGAACAGCTTGTCATGTTTGTCGGCATATCCCTCGCGAACCAGGGTCAGCAGGAACCGGCGTACGGTCGCCCGCGTCATTCCAGTCGATTTCGCAACCTCGCTCAGGGTCATCTTCGGTCGCGCGCGGGTGAAGGCGCAAATGACTTCCAGCCCCCGTGCCAACGAATTCACATAGTCGCGATCGCTGATCACCAGCTCTGTCGGCGGGTCTGATTCGAAGTGCGGAGTATCCTTTCCGCCGCCGGTATCCGTTGCGCTTGTGCCGATGTCGTTCATGGGCGCTCCCTGTCGCTTTTCCCGGTTCTAGCCGTTGGCGGGGTCCAGGTCGAGACGGTGCGCCAAGACATCTTTCATGACCGCGCCAATCGCGCTAAGGTCTGTACAGCGGACAAAAGTTCGCATAGCGACGAAACTCGTAAGGAGATAGCGTGTGACCGACAGCGTGCAGATGGACCCGGAAACGCTTTCGTCGATCGACCGCCGGTTTGCCTTCCATCCCTTTACCGCGCTGGGTGAACATATGCGGAGCGGGCCGCCGATGATGATCACCAGCGGTAAGGGTTGTCGGCTGCAGGACGATCAGGGCCGGGGCTACATCGATGCGATGGCCGGCCTGTGGTGCGTCAATCTGGGATACGGGCGCGAGGACCTCGCGGCGACGATGAAAGAGCAGGCAGAGGACCTCGCCTATTGGCACGCCTTTTCGTCGATGGGCAGCGACAAGCCCGCATTGCTCGCCCGCCGATTGATCGAACTGGCGCCGGCCGGAATGTCGAAGGTGTTCTTCGGAAATTCCGGATCGGACGCGAACGACACGCAGATCAAGCTCGTCTGGTATTACAACAATGTCCGCGGTCTGCCGAAGAAAAAGAAGATCATCGCTCGGGAGCGCGGCTATCACGGGGTGACGATCATGACCGGCGGGGTCACCGGGCTGCCCGGCCTCCATGCCGGCTTCGACCTGCCGTTGCCCTTCGTGAAGCACACCACCGCGCCCCGGCGGTTATGGGAAGGGCAGGGTCTCAGCGACGCGGAATTCACCGCGCGTCTGGCTGACGATCTCGAACGGCTGATCGAGCGCGAAGGCCCCGACACGATCGGAGCCATGATCATGGAGCCGATCATGGGTGCCGGCGGGGTGATCGACCCGCCGGAAGGATATTATCAGGCGATCGGCGAGATCCTTCGCCGGCACGACATTCTGATCATCGCCGACGAGGTCATCTGCGCGTTCGGACGGCTCGGCGCGATGTTCGGGTCCGAGATGGTCGGTCTCGAACCCGATCTTATCACGGTCGCGAAGGGGCTGACCTCGGCCTATTTTCCGCTTTCGGGCTGCATTGTGTCGGAAAAGGTCTGGGAGGTGCTGGTTGAAGGCGGCGAGCGTTACGGCGTCTTCGGACATGGCTACACCTATTCGAGCCACCCGATCGGAGCGGCGGTCGGGCTGCGCAACCTCGAACTGATCGATGAGCACGCCATGCTGGAGACCGTCGCCGACCGCGGGGCATATCTCCAAAAAAGACTGCGCGCTGCCTTCTCCGACCATCCGATGGTCGGCGAGGTCCGTGGTCAGGCGCTGATCGGAGCCGTCGAATATGTCCGCGCGAAGGACCCCGCAGTCGCCTTCGATCCCGCCCTCAAGGTGGCGCCGCGCATCATTTCCGCGGCGCTCCGGCGCGGCGTCATTTCCCGCGCCTTGCCCAACGCCGATACGACATCTTTCTCGCCACCGTTCACGATCAGCGAGGCAGAAATCGACGAGGTTGTCGCGGCGATGCGCGACGCGGTCGACGAGGTGATGACAGAGCTGATCCGCGCCGGCGAATTCGAGTAGCAAGGGCGTTCAGCGCGCCGCTTTGTCCGCTTTCTTGCGTAGATAGGCGCGCCACGTCGTCGCCCAGTTGTCGGGGTTGTCGAGATCGGTGTCGGCGAGTTTGCCGACCGCCTGATTGTGCGGCGCCGTCTTGACGATTTCGGGATCGCCATAGGCCTCGTCGGAAATCCGGCGGAGCACGGCGATCCAGTAATCGATATCCTCTTTCGACCACATCTCGCCGGCCTCGGGCGTGAAGGGCTGCGGCACGATCCACGGTTCGTGGCTGAGCCAGAAGGCGTCGACGCCGAAATCGACCATCCGGTTCTGCACGTCGAGCGCGGAGACGCCGGTTTCCTCGAACAGCCGCTCGAGGCTGAACCGGGTCATCTCGATCCGCCAACCCTCGATCTCGGGATGCGAGCGCGTGACGCCGCGTATCGCGAGCAGCTCCTTTTCCATATAATTGTTGAGCAGCACCGACATGTCGGACGCCTCCGCGATGCCGTCGGCGCCCATCGCGCGGGTCCAGCTGTACGCTTTGACGACCTGCTGCATATTCCCCAGATATTCGCGCACCTTGCCGGCCGAATGCGCGGTATCTTCCAATCCGTAGCGCTCGCCGTCGAAAGTCACGAGCGGTCCTGGCAGAAACGGTTCAAGCTCCGCCGTGCAGCCATAGGCGCCGACTGCCGGACCGCCGCCGCCCTTGGGCACGCCGAAGGTCTTGTGCAGCATGAACATGCAGGCATCGAAGCCGAGGTCGCGCGCGCGGATCTTGCTCATCACGCCATTGAAATTCGCGTGATCGTAGAAGCACAAACCGCCTGCATCGTGGACGATCTCGACCCATTCGGCGATATGCGGGTTGTAGATCCCCATATCGTCTGGATTGTTGATCATCAGCGCAGCGGTGCGATCGGAGACCGCGGCGCGCAGCGCATCGATCGATGGATAGCCATGGTCCTCGAGCGGGAGCGTTATGACGTCGTAGCCTGCCGCCGCTGCCGTCGCCGGATTGCACGGGTGCGACTGGATACTGGTGACGATCTGATCGCGGGTTGCGCCTTCGCCGCGCGCCTCGTGATAGGCGCGCGTCACCACCGCGTGCGTATAGGCGGCATCGGCACCGCCGGCGGGCTGGAAGATGAACCGATCCATGCCCGACAGCGCCCGGAGACTGCGGTCCATCCGGTGAACGATCTCAAGCAGCCCCTGGATCGTGTCGGGATGCTGGGCCGGATGGATCGCCGCGACTTCGGGCATCGCGGCGATTGCCTCGTTGAGACGCGGATTGTATTTCATCGTGCAGGTGCCGAACAGGCTGATCCCCATCATGCCCAGCGTTTCCTGCGAGAGATGCAGGAAATGCCGAAGCACATCGGGTTCGGACATTTCGGGCAGTTCGGGCGCCGCGCTGCGTCGCAGCTGCTCGGGGACGAGATCGCGCGCCGGGCCTACAGCCACGTCGACCACCTCCTCGGGAGCTGGGAAATGCTGTGCCCGCCGGCCCTCGACGCTCATCTCCATGAGCAACGGCTCGTCCCAGACCGCGGCGTGATACCGGCGAATTTCAGGCTTGCTCATCGTGCGCAGATCTCCCCGAGGCCGTCCGCCAGCCGTTCGATATCATCCGCCGTGTGGACCTCGGTAACGCAATAGAGCGACGACCGGCCGAACGCGGGGAGGTGTTCCGACAGGTCGAGGCCGCCGAATATTCCGCGTTCTCGCAAGGTAGCGTTGATGTCGGCGACCGTCCTGCCGGTGGCGGTGAAATCGACGACGAACTCCTTGAAGAATCCGGTCGGATAGCGGATCGAGATGCCGTCGATGGCGGCGAGGCGCGCCGCTGCATAATGCGCGCGGGAGATGACCAACTCGCCCAGATCGCGGAAACCCTGCGGGCCGAGCATCGCCATGTAGACGGCGTTGGCGATCGCCCACAGATAGGTGGAGTTGCCCGTCCAGTCCTTGCCGTCTTCGCGCGAGCCGTACGAGCTTTGGTGCATCAACATCATGCCGAAGCCGTGCGCTCCCTCCACGGTCTCGGCGATACTCAACATGAGCGTTGGATATTCGTGCGCGTAACGCGGCTCGTCGCGGGTCGCGATGAAACCGCCGAGCCCGCCGCCCGCGAACATGTGCACGCCGAGCGGCTGGGTCGAGCCGACGACGATATCGGCCCCGTATCGACCCGGCGCTTCGAGTATCCCGAGGCTGATCGGATCGACGCCGACGATTGTTTCGGCACCCGCGGCGCGGGCCGATGCGGCGATTCCGGCGATGTCGGTCTCGATCATCCCGAGCCAGGACGGATTCTCGATATAGACGGCCGCAACATCCGGTCCCAGCCGGTCGGCGAGCGCGGCCAGGTCCAGGCGGCCGGTCGCCGGATCGGTGGCGATCTCGACGATCTCGATCCCGGTATCGCGGCGCGCGGAACGGCAATAGTTGCCGATGACGCTCCGGCGTTCGGGATCGAGCGAAGCCGGCAACAGAACCCGTTTCCGCTCGGTGATGCGTTCGGCCATCCTGATTGCATGCCCCGCGGCGCAGCCCCAGCTATAGACCGGCAGCCCGACCATATCCATCGCCAAGAGTTCACCGAGCTGGCTTGCAAACTCGAACCAGGCCTGATTGCGTCCATGATCGGATGAAGGCGTCCCCCAGACCGGGGTCAGGAATTCGCTGCGCCCGACGATCTCGTCGCAGACCGCCGGCACGTGATGCTGCCAGATGCCGCCACCGAGAAAGTTGAGATTGTCCTCGCACGACTGGTTGCGCTTCAGGATCGTGCGCAGATGGCGCCTCAGTTCGACTTCCGAACTCAGGGATTCCGGAAGTCCGATATCCCCATGCATCCGGTGCGCGTCGGGGATCTGCGCGAACAGTTCTTCGCAGTCGTCCACGCCCAGGACATCGAGCAGCTGCCGCCGCCCGGCGGCGGTCGAATTGGGCATGTACGGATGGGCGGGCAGGGGTCGGTCGGTCATCGTTCTTGCCGCGTTTATCGACCCGGATTTCGGAAAAAGCAACCGCATGGTGAACTTTTGTTCCCTATGCGCCCATTTTTGCTTAATGTCTTGGTGCCGGTCGCCGCGAAGCGGCGCCCGTTCGCAATCAAGGGGTAGGGACGCTGAAAATCGGTCTCGTCGTAAATCCGGTCGCCGGGCTTGGCGGGCCGCTGGGACTGAAGGGCACCGATGGCCCGCTCGGGGAGATCGCGCGCCGGCAAACCGACGAGGTGCATGCGGCGATGCGCGCCGCGCGTGCGCTGGCCGCGCTGGCGGAGAGCGGCGGCGAGTTCGAACTCCTTGCCGCGGCGGACGCGATGGGCATGGATGCCGTCGAAGCTGCCGGCCTTACCGCCACAGGCGTGTTCGAGCCCGGCCGGCCGACCAGTCCGGCCGACAGCGAGCGCGCCGCACGTCGTATGCTTTCCGAGGGGATCCAACTCCTCCTGTTCTCCGGCGGCGACGGAACCGCGCGCGACATCATGCGGGCAATCGGCGAGGCTGTTCCGGTGCTGGGCATTCCTGCCGGGGTGAAGATGCACTCGGCGGTGTTCGCCCGCACTCCGCGCGAGGCCGGGGAAATTCTCGCCGCACTGGTCGCCCAACCGGTCGCGGGGCGGCGCTATGCGTCGGCGGATGTCGTCGACCGAGACCCCACAGCCGCACCGCGGCTGTTCGGGACGATGCGCGTTCCCGTCGATCCCAGACGGATGCAGCCCGCCAAGTCATCCCCCGCGGCGCGTGGCGAAGCCCGGCTGCGCGGAGCCCGCGAGACGCTGGCCGCGATGGCGCGCGACGATCCGCTGACCATTATCGGTCCGGGATCGACGACGTTGATGCTCAAGCAGCTGCTCGATGGCGGCGGCACGCCGCTCGGGGTCGATGTCTATTCCTACGGCCGCCGCATCGCCGGCGACGCCGACGCGCGTGCGATCCTCGATGCCGCGAGGGCCGCCGAGTCTGGCCGCCTGATTCTCGGCGTGATCGGAGGCCAGGGCTTTCTGATCGGCCGCGGCAACCAGCAGATCGGTCCGGACGCCATCCGCCGGATCGGTCGGGCGAATATCATCGGCCTTGCCTCGCTCGAGAAGATCGCGGCGCTCCCCGACGGGTCGCTCTTCGCCGATACCGGCGACGCGCAACTCGACCGCGAACTGGCCGGCTATGTTCCCGTTCAGGTCTCGGCCGCAAACCGGATCCTGATGCCGCTCAACACGCACCTCAAACGAACCACCGGAGAAAATAGGTAGTATGACGGACAAGCTCTATCCCGATGCGGATGCGGCGCTCGAAGGCGTTGCGCGCGACGGCATCACGATCATGTCGGGGGGGTTCGGCCTGGTCGGAAACCCGGAGAATCTGATCGACGCGCTCAAGCGCGCGGCGGTGCGCGAACTGACGGTGATCTCGAACAATTGCGGCGCCGACGGTTTCGGCCTCTGGCAGCTGCTCGCGAACGGTCAGATCCGCAAGATGATCTCTTCCTATATCGGCGACAACAAGCTGTTCGAGCAGCTCTACCTGTCGGGCGATCTCGAACTCGAACTCAATCCGCAGGGCACTCTCGCCGAGCGTATCCGGGCCGGGGGTGCGGGCATCCCGGCCTTCTATACAGCCACCGGTGTCGGTACGGTCGTCGCGGAAGGCAAGCCGACCGAAGAATTCGATGGCCGCTTCTATGTGCGCGAGCGCTGGCTGCGCGCCGACCTTTCGATCGTCAGGGCCTACAAGGCCGATCTCGCCGGAAATCTCGTCTACCGGAAGACCGCGCGCAACTTCAATCCGCCGATGGCGACCGCGGGCCGGGTGACGATCGCCGAGGCCGAGCATATCGTCGCGACCGGCGAGCTCGATCCCGACTGCATCCACACGCCCGGCATCTATGTCGATCGCGTCATCCAGGGCCGAAACTACGAAAAAAGGATCGAGCATCTCACGACGCGGCCGCGCCCGGCATAACCGCGCGGGAGGCTATCCCTGGGCGACGAGCTTGGAATCGAGATAGGATCGTACGCCCTCGATACCGCCTTCCTGGCCATGGCCGCTGTCGCCGACGCCTCCGAAAGGGGTTTCGGGATGCGAGACCGCCAAACTGTTTATGCCAACCATTCCAGCCCTGATCCGGTGCGCAAGATCGAGCGAACGCCTGGCGGAGCCGGTAAAGGCGTAGGCCGCTAGCCCGTAATCGAGGGCGTTCGCCTGCGCGATCGCCTCTTCCTCGTCGTCGAAACTCAGGATCGGCACCACCGGACCGAAGGGTTCCTCGGCCATGATGCGGGCGGCCGGGTCGACATCGGTAACGACGGTCGGGCGATAGAAGAACCCCGTGTTGCCGGCTCGGCGGCCGCCGGCGTTGATCGTCGCTCCCCGATCGACGAGATCCGCCACCAGCCCTTCGACGGCCTCGATCCGCCGCTGATTCGCGAGCGGCCCCATCGTGCTTGCCGGATCGAGGCCGTCCCCCAGAACCAAGCTTTCGGCCTTGGCCGCGAAACGCTGCACGAAGCGGGCACTGATGCTGGAATGAACGAAAAACCGGGTCGGCGCGATACAGACCTGCCCGGCGTTGCGGAACTTGCCCGCCGCCAGCGGCTCGACGATCGCGTCCGGATCGGCATCCTCGCAGACGATCACCGGTGCATGGCCGCCGAGTTCCATGGTGCTCGGCTTCAGGTGCCGACCGGACAATTCCATGAGTCGCCGCCCGACCGCCGTCGACCCGGTGAACGTCACCTTGCGGATGACGGGCGAGGCGATCAGATGCTCGGAGATCTCCGACGGGTCGCCGAATACCAGGTTGAGTACCCCTCGCGGGAGTCCGGCATCCTGAAAGGCGCGCGCGATCTCGATCGCCGTGCCCGGCGTTTCTTCGGATGGCTTGAGGACGATCGAGCAGCCGGCGGCCAGCGCGGCGCCGATCTTCCGCGCCGGCGTGAGCGCCGGGAAGTTCCAGGGCGTGAAGGCGGCGACCGGGCCGACCGGCGCATGCAGCGTGAAATGATGAACGCCATCGACTATGCCGGGTATGACGCGCCCATAACCGCGCCGTCCCTCCTCGGCCGACCAGTCAAGGATGGCGGCCGCGGACAGGATTTCGCCTTTCGCCTCGTCGAGAGGCTTGCCCTGCTCGATCGTCAGGATCGTCGCGATCGCCTCGCACCGGCGCCGCAACCGGTCGGCGGCGCCGTGCATGATCTCGCCGCGCTGTACAGGCAGGAGAGCGCGCCAGTGCTCGAACCCCTCGGCGGCGGCCGAGAGCGCTGCGTCAAGATGCTGTACCGAGGCCAGCGGGAACCCGGCGACCGCGTCCCCGGTGGCCGGGTTGACGATATCGGCATAGGCGCCGCTTTCGCGGATCCATTCGCCGCCGATCAACAGCGCCGGATCCGGATAGTCGCAGCTCATGCCCTCGCCTCCCTGTCCGCCCGATCCGCTTCGTGACGGACCCATGCGGCCACCTCGCCATGGGTGGCAAACCAGACGCCGCCCTTGTCGCGCGCGCGTTCGATCAGTGCCTCGAGTATCCAGATGCGCGAGCGGTAGCCGATCACGAAGGGATGCATGACGAGCTGGAACAAGGCGCCGCTCTCCCACGCCGCGTCTAACTCGCGGCAGAAGATTCGGAACACCTCGTCAGGTGGGGTCCAGGGGCGGGTGGCGGGATTGCGATTGAACAGCAGATAGACCGCATCGTCGCGGAGCCATTCGACCGGGATCTCGACGATCCCGCTCGGCGCGCCATCGAGCAGCAGCTCGTAGGGCTCCTCGTCGGCCATCAACGAGCTGTCGTAGGCGAGACCGATCTCTTTGACGATGGCGATCGTCGCCGGGCTCAGATCCCAGTTGGCCGAACGGAAACCGGTCGGCGCCGCGCCGCAAATACGTTCGAGCACGTCGCGGGCGCGGAGCATCAGCTCCCGTTCGGTCCGGGCCTCGAGCTGCGAGTTATTCTCGTGAATCCAGCCATGCATGCCGATCTCGTGCCCCGCATCCCGAATCCGCCGGGGTTCGCCGGGATCGATCAGCGCGCAGACCGCCGGCATGAAGAAGCTCGCGGGCACCTCGTGGCGGCCGAGTACGTCGAGGATGCGCGGCACGCCGACACGCCGGCCGAATTCTCCCCATGCGAGCCGGCCGACGGCCCTCCCGCCGCCGCCGAGTTCGAACGCCTCGTGGTCGCAATCGAACGACACGGCGAAGGCGCAGCGCGACCCATCGGGCCAGCGCGCGGGCGCCAATGAACGGCCGGCACGGACGCGGCCGATGATCGCCCGCCATGCCTCTTCGGATAGTTCCCAGGGTTCGGTCACGACTCTCGCTCCTTGGCGTTCTTGTTCGCATATTATACAAGTGTTCGCGAATCCATGCGTTTGCGGAGTTTTTTGTCATGCGCCTGCTTCCACTGTTCGCCGTGCTCCTGCTTTCGGTTGGCACGCCGATTCAGGCTGGCAACACGGACGACGCGCTGGTCACGCTCTATGCCAGTTTCCGCGACGCCGTCGAACCGCGGTTCGACGGCGCGATCGCCGACTATTCTCCGCAAGCGATGGCAGCGAGGCATGCGGCGGCCTTGCGTCATCAGGCCGCACTCGAGGCGATGGACGATAGCGGCTGGCCGATCTCCCGGCGGGTCGATTATCTGTTGGCCCTTGCCGAGATGCGTAGCGTCGATTTCCAGCATCGAGTGATCCGACCCTGGGCCCGCGATCCATCCTTCTATTCGACGCTCGATATAGGCTGGGGCCCAAAAATAGCCGGCGCCTTCGCGCCGCCGGTCTTGCCGATCGAAGATCCCGTCGCGCTGGCGCGCTTTTCCGATTCGCTGCGAGCCGTCCCTGCGCTACTCGACCGGGCACGCGCGAACCTGACCGATCTCCGCCGCGATCTGGTCGATCTCGGCATCGCGCACAAACGGACCGAGATGCGGATATTCGGCCAGATGGAACGCAATCTCGCCGGGTATCATCCGGACCTCGTCCCGGCCGCGGCCGCGGCGCGGCATGCGACCGCGGAATTCGTGGCTTGGCTCGAAAGCGAGCGGGCCGGCGCCTCGCCGCAGTCCGGCGTCGGTAGAGCGCGGTTCGACTGGTACGTTCGGCATGTCCTTCTGATTCCCTATAGCTGGGAGGATATGCGCAGGCTGGGCGAGCGCGAATATCAGCGCTCGATCGCCTTTCTCCGGATCGAGGAGCATGAGCATCGCGCCGTCCCCATGCCCGCTCCCGTAACGTCGCTCGCCGCATTCGAGGCGCTGCGCGAGGAGGCCGACGCCGAGCTGCTCGCCTTTCTGCGCGACCGCGACATCATGACGGTGCCCGACTATCTGGTCCCGCCCAGGAACGAAGGCCCCTATGTCATGCCGGTTGATCGCGATCCGGCATCTTCCGGACCGTTCGATCCGCCAATCCGGCGCAATTTCTTTCGCGAGACCGAGGATCGCGATCCCCGCCCCTTGCGCGCGCACAACGTGCCCGGACATTTGCTCGACACGCTCAACCGCGCCCGCGATGACCGGCCCATCCGCGGGCGGGAAAGGCTCAACTTCATCGATTCCTCGCGGATCGAGGGCTGGGCCTTCTATCTGGAGGAGATGCTGCTCCAGGCGGGGTTTCTCGACGAACGCCCGAAGGCGCGCGAAATCCACTATATCCTGCAGGCCAAGCGCGCTGCGCGGATTCTGCCTGAACTCAACATTCACGCCAACGAATGGACGCTCGACGAGGCGATCCGCTCGATGAGCGGGCGCACGCCCTACTGGATGGAGGCCGACGACGATACGGCAATATATGATCTCGGTCTCTATCTCCGGCAGCCCGGGCTCGGCATCAACTATTATTTCGGCAAGCTCCAGATCGAAGCGCTGCTCGTCGCCCGTGCGGCGCAGCTTGGCGAATCGTTCGATCTCAAGGCGTTTCACGACGAGTTCCTGGCCGCAGGCCCGATCCCGATCGCGCTGATCGCCTGGGAAATGACCGGTGAGCCGGGCGCCGTCGCAGACATGCGCCGGGCACCGCCATTGCCCGACCGGTAGGCGGCGCTACTGGCGTGGGATCAGGTGAATTTCTGTCTGCCGCCCGTCGAGATAGCGAAACATGTGACCGTCGAAATAGCCGTCTTCCTCGGTCATGAATCGAACCACCTGGCCACCCCATTCGGGCACCGCCGCGCGCGCGTTGAGCTCGATTGACCAGGCGGTGTGCGGATAGATACCGTAGTCGCCGCGACCGGGCACCGGCTCCTGATTGTCCCACATGCCGATCCACGGACCCGCGCCATGGCCGTGCGTGCCGATCGCGTGGCTGTAAATCGTCGCGTCCAGGCCTTCCCGCTCAACTGCCGCGCGCGCCGCGGCGAGCACTTCGTTGCCTTTCCGGCCGGTCCGGAATTCGCGCGTCAGCAGGTCCTGGACGCGGTTGGCCACGGCCAGGCCCTCGCGCAACCCGCGCGGTGCTTCGGTCTCTCCGGGGCGCAGGACATAGGCGTGATGCTGGGTATCGGTGTTGAGTCCGAGATAGGAGATGCCGAAATCGAGATGCAGGAAATCGCCCGGCTCGATCACCGTCTCGTTGCCGAGCCCCATCGAGGCGATGGCGAAGGTACTTTCGCCGGCGCGCTGAATATTGACGCTCGGGTGGAACCAGGTGTCGAGACCAAGCGCGGCGACCCGTTCGCGGAACCACCAGCGCAGATCGCCGGCGGTCGTGACGCCGGGCGTGATCGCCCGCTCCGACAGACCTTCAGCGATGATCGCATGCGCCAGCCGCACGATCTGCGGATAGGTCGCCATTTCGGCCGGAATGCGGGTCTCCAGCCAGCCGAGCGCGAGCCGGTCCGAGCTGACCAGCCGGTCGGACAGCGGTCCGAGCGCGCCTCGCAGCTCGCGATGCTGGCTCACGGTCAGCCCGTCGGCAAGTGCAAAGTCGCTCGAGATATTGACCGCGATGCGTGCCGGATCGCGGTCGCGAACCAGTTCGGCGATCCGCGCCCATTGATCTGGCTGCTGCTCGGGGTCCCAGGCGGCGGGAAAGATGTCGGCGACCGGATAGCGCGCTACCGCCATCCGCTCGACCCCCAGCTCCTCACCGCGATCGTGGAAGATCAGGACGGTCCTCCGCCGCGCTGAAAGCCAGGTCGCCGGCAGCATCGATTCGAGCACCGGATCCTCGTGATATTCGCGGCCGATGACGATCCACATGTCGATATCGTCGCGTCGCAGCAGCATGGGAATGACGGTATCGAGTCGCTCGCGCAGCCATCGGTCCTCGATCGCGGCACGCTGCTCGAGCGGGAGAATGGCGGGCGGCGGCGGATCGGCGCGCTCCTGCGCGAGCGCCGCTGGCGCGGTGATCGGACCCGTCAGCAGGGCGGCGATCGCCACCATGTATTTTGTTCGCCTTGCGTCCATTTGTACGCATGATACAAGGGTTCCGGGAAGAGAACAAGCGAATGGCGGACAATTCCGCAGCAATCGGGAAAGACGCGCGACCATGATCAATCCGATATCCATCATATTCCGCCTGGGCTTCATCTTCATCCTCGCTTTTCTGCTCGCGGTTCCTGCGCACGCCGGACCTCCGTCCGGCCGGGGTTCTTACGACGATCTCCAGACGCTGTTCTCGGAAATAATACAATGGTCGCCCTATTCGGGTGCGTCGACCGAACCGGATTTCCGTTCGGCTGCGATCGAGGCGAGACGGGCCGAGCTCGCGGAATTCCAAGCCGCGCTGGCCGATATGAACGTCGCGGCATGGCCGCGCGAGCGACAGGTCGACTGGCTGGCGGTCCGCGCGCATCTCGACAAGCAGGATTTCATCCTCCACGTCACCCGCCCCTGGGCGCGTGATCCGGCCTTTTTTGTGCTCGAACTGATCGAGCCGACCTTCGTGGAGCTGCCCGCGAGCGGCGCCGACCTCGATGCGCTGCGAACGCATCTGCGGTCTGTCCCGCGCCTGCTCGCCCAGGCGCGCGAAACGCTGACCGAGGCCGCTGCCGACCATGCCGATCTCGCGCTCTTCCTGCTGGACAATTCGGACGGCGTCGAGAACGGCTATCCGGACCGGGCCGTCGCACCCCAAGGCGCGATTGGCTGGCACCGCGATCTGCTCGAACGCGCTGGAGCGCAACCGCAACTCAGGGCGGACATCGAGGCGGCGATCGCCGCGCTCGAGGGGTATCGCGACTGGCTTGCTGCGGAACGGCCGCGGATGACGGCCGAGGCCGGCGTCGGCGAGCAGATGCTCGACTGGTACATCGCGAATGTAATGATGATGCCCTACAGCTCGGCCGAAGTCGTCTCGCTCGCTCAGCGCGAACTTGACCGTTTGTGGGGCTTCTACGCGATGGAACGCCACCGCAATCGCGGGTTGCCCGAACTGATGCTTCCCGGCAGCGCGGTCGAATACGAAGCGAGAATCGCCGAGACCGACGCGTCGATCCGCGACTGGCTGGTCGAGAATGATTTCATCACCATTCCGGAGCACATTCCGGAGAACTGGCGCGAGATGGGTTTCAACGTGCCGTTCGTCACCCGCGACACGCCGCCCAATTTCTGGGAACAGGTGCAGTATCGCGCGCCCTCGCCCGATCATTTCCACGCCGTCATACCCGGCCATCGGTTCGACGACCGGTTAACACGTCGTCTCGAGAACCCGATCCGTGCGAATCTGCGGTTCGACGGTCGCTGGCAGGGCTGGGCGGTCTATCTCGAGGAGGGGCCGCTCCAGGCCGGCTATTTCGACGATCGAGGGCGCGAGCGTGAGCTGATCTACATTTTCGGGATATGGCGCGCCGCGCGCAGCCTCGGTGATGTCTGGAACCAGCGCAACGAGATGAATGCCGAGGAGACCGTCGATTACTGGATGTCGGCAACCCCGATGCTCGATCGAGCGGTGGCGCGTAAATATGCCAGGCTGCGGCCCGCGCCGGGCCACGGACTCGAGTATACGATGGGCAACCTGCAGATGTGGAAACTGCTCGGCGACCGGCGGCGCCAACTCGGCGACGATTTCGATCTCAGGCGCTTCCACGACAGCTTCATGCAGCGTGGGCAGCTGCCGATCTCGCTGATCCGTTGGGAAATGACCGGGCTCGACGATGAAGTATCGCGCTTATGGGATCGCGAGCCGCTGCCGGGCCGGGAATGAAGACGCTCCGGCCAGCGCGGTTAGCGCATCGCGCGGATTTCGTCATCCTCGCCGGTCATTTCGTAGCGGATCAGTGAAATCGGGATCATCCCCGCCGCCCGGAACCGGTCGTGAAAGCGCCTGAGATCGAAATCTCGCCCCTCGATCTGGCTCATATCAGCAAGCAGCGCCTCGAGCTGGACCTTGCCGATATGATAACCGATGCCGTAGCCGGGCTGGCGCAGATAGAGCTCGAGATCGGTCATCGCGACCAGATCGTCGGGTTCCATCCAGTATGGCGTGCGTGAAGTCAGTGAAATTCGCGCCTCGTCGAACGTCCATTCGTTGGCATGCAACATCAATTCGGGAAGCACGCGCGCGGCGCGTTTTGCATGCAGGATATAGTTGATCTCACGTGCGCTCGGATCGTCGTCGAGCAGCCCGAGCTGCTGGATCATCTCCTCGAGATAGAATGACCAGCCCTCGGCTCGCGTACCGTCGATGAAATAGAGCCGCCTCGCGCCCCGGATCGGTCGGTCGTCGCGCTCGCGCTGCAATCCGTCGAACAGATGGCCGGGCACGTTGTGCGCGCGCAGAGTAATTGGTGCGCGATCTTCGGCTTGGCGGAAGAAATGACGGTTGATCGGTGCCTCGAACGGACCCGGTATCGCCGGATCGCGTTCGGCGGGCTGGATATATGGGCCTTCGCCGACCGGCGGGACGACGTAATCGGGAATCGTCATGACCTCTTCGCTGCGAAGGAATTCCAGCAGCCGGGCGTCCGCGGCCGCACGCCGCCGTTCGAATTCGGCGAGACTGTCGGCCGGATCGATCATCGGGACGTCGCGATTGCGATGCTCCTCTAACCTTAAGAAGGTCAACGCGCGCTCATATTCGCGCTCGCCGATGATCCGCATCTCCTCCCAGCTATACGGGAAGAGCAAAACGTGGCGCAGATACCAGTCGTAATTCTCGCGCCCGATGCCGCCATGCGGCGGCAGCGACGGTGCAATTTCTATGAGCCAGTCGCGAAAGGCGATCGTAGCGTCGCGCGCGGCTTCGGCGGCAGCGACCAGTTCGGGCCGCGTAGCCCGTGCGTCTTGAGCGATCTGGTTGTAGATGTTGATTTCGACCGCCTTCTGCGCGATCCCCAGCCGTGCCAGATCACCGCGCGCCTCGGTCAGGTTCACGCGCGCCTGGCTGAGTATCCGCGGCACTGCTGCCAGTTCTCGAGCCAGTGTCGCGGCGCGTTGGTCGTCGATCGGGAACTCCGGAATCGCCATCGCACCGGCGATTTTGGGGCCAAAGCCGAGATTTGTCGTGCTGTAGAAGGCCGGATCTCGTTTCCATGGCCGCAATATCCGATGGCGGAAATCGAGACCGCGCATTTCGGCCAAGATCAGCATGAAATCGACGCGGTCAGATACCGACAGGCGGGTATCGTCGATGGCCTCGACACGCGCCAGCATCGGCTGCAACAGGGCGTGGCGCTCCGCCATCGCCTCGTCGCTATAGTCGGGGGCCCCGTCGACGAAACGCGGTTCTGCGATCGCCCGGAACTCCTCGAATATGCCAACCAGATCGGGTGCCTCGGCAACGGCCTCTTCAGCCTGAACCGCCTCCGATGCCGCCGGGACCGTGATCATGCAAAGCGCCGTCGCCGCCGCCAATCGCGAGAAGCTGCTCATCCATTTGCCTCCTGTGAGGATTGTAGGGCCTGCCGCACCGCAGGGTCGACCCTCCGGCGCTCGAGGAAAAAGCCGTATTGGGGCGGAATGACATTGTACGGATCGGCCAAGCCGAGTTCCAGCGCCGCACGATGCGCAAAATTCGGCTCTTCGAGCAGCTGCCTGCCAAGCGCGACGAGGTCGGCACGCCCCTCCGCGATTATCGCGTCGGCTTGACGCGGCTCGATGATCAGGCCGACGGCCATGGTGGGGATGGATGTTTCGCGCCGGACCTGATCCGAATAGGGCACAAGATAGCCAGGCGAAGGCGTCCTGCTCGCGGTACCGGACGCCCCTGCAATACCGCCCGACGAGCAATCGACGAGATCGACACCGACTTCGCCGAGCGCCCGGGCGAGCCGCACCGTGGTATCGATCGTAACCCCGCCCTCGATCCCGTCTTCGGCCGAGGTACGATAGAAAAGGGGCATATCGACCGGGATCGCCGCCCGCATTGCCCGCGCCACCGCCAACGGAAACGCGAACCTGCCAGGCTCGTCGCCGCCCCACCGGTCTTCGCGGTGGTTGGAAATCGGCGAAACGAAGCTGTTGATCAGATAGCCGTGGGCGCCGTGGATTTCGACGAAGTCGAAACCGGCGGCGACGGCGCGTTCGGCAGCGGCTGCAAATTCGCCGATGATCGACTCGATGCCGGCCTCATCTAGCGCCTTGGGCGTCGGCCATCCTTCGGCCAGCGGCAGCGCGCTCGGCGCCACCGGCTCCCACGCCCGTCCGTCATCCGCAGCCAGCGGTGCGGCACCTTCGATCGGCACCGCGGCGCTTCCCTTGCGTCCCGAATGGCTGAGCTGGATTCCGACCGGGATATCTTGGTCGTGATAGATGGCGACGATCTCGCGCAGGCCCTCGACATGGTCGTCTTTCCAGATGCCCAGGCACCCCGGTGTAATCCGCCCGGTTTCGGATATTCCCGTCGATTCGACGAGTGCGCCGCCGACACCGCCGAGCGCGAAGCGGCCGTGATGCGACCGATGCCAGCGTTGGGCGTGACCGTCGACCGCGCTGTACTGGCACATCGGGGTGACGACGATCCGGTTGAGGAAGGTTACCGACCGCAGCGTGAAGCGCGAAAAAAGGGGCGGGACGGCGGGCGCCGGTTCCACGGCCGCGTCTGGTCCGGAGTCCCGCCTTGCACCGGACGTCCGGTTCACGCCTCGTTTTCCTGCGATTCGATTTCTTCGATGAGCGCATCCATTTCGCGCATCAGCCCGGCGAGCTTATCGAGGCGCGAACGTCCTTCGCCGCCGAGCGCTTTGAAAGTGGTGAGCGGCGGCCGGACGTCGCCGACCGGGTAGCCTGCTTCGGCGGCGAGCGCCTTGGAATAGCATTGGTGGCCATAGGTCGGATGTCCCTCGGCGATCACGATGTCGATCTTGTGCAGGATCCGCTGTATCGCCGCAGCATGCTCTAACCGCCCTTCGAACATATAGTCCCACATCCGGCTGGTCGAATAGGGCAGATAATTGCCGTAAGGATTGACGTATCCCACGGCGCCGAGGAGAAAACTCTCGAGCGGACGTTCCCCGGCGAACACGTTCATCAGGCCGCCTGTGCCGTCGACAATATCGTATACCCGTCCGACATCCATGCTCGCTTCCTTGATATAGCGGACATTGTCGAAGGCTTTGGTCAACCGGACGACGATGTCGGCCGACATGTCGACATTGGAGGTGACCGGGTTGTTGTAAAGCATGATCGGAATGCGGATCGCTTCCGCGATGGCACGGAAATACGCGAAAATCTCATCGTCGGTGGGAGTGTAATAGTAGGGCGGAACGATCATCACGCCGTCCGCACCCTGCTCCTCCGCTTCCTTGCTGTACCGCACCGCCTGCGGCGTATAGGCGTTCATCGTCCC
Organism: Parasphingopyxis sp.; assembly: GCF_052168275.1. GTDB lineage: Bacteria > Pseudomonadota > Alphaproteobacteria > Sphingomonadales > Sphingomonadaceae > Parasphingopyxis. The sequence goes on from NZ_JBQLZM010000140.1 coordinate 29,377, forward strand.
GACCAGGACCCGCATCCTGCCGTCGAGATGCCGGACGGTGGTTTCGATGACGAGTCGTCGCTCCTCGTCCGAAATGGCAAGGAACTCGCCGGTCGTTCCGAGAATGATGATCCCCGGAACCCTGCATTCCAGCTGCCAATCCAAGAACCGTTTCAGGGAGTCGATACAAATGTCCGACCCGTCGGGCGTGAATGGTGTCACCGCTACCGTGTAGCTCCCGCGAAAGTCTTGTTTCATTCAGAAGTGGTCCCGTCTGGCAAAGAGTGGAGCGTGAAGGTGGCAATTTTCGCACTCACGCGTATTACTCTCCGGAAAAAGGGTCGCTTTGCGAACAAAAGTCAACATAGCGCCCAAATGTTCGGCTTGGCAATAGCAGAGGTACAATATGATCGAGGTCATCGTTATCGGAGGCGGGATTGCCGGGTGTGCGACGGCTTTCTATCTCGCCCGCGAAGGCGCTGAGGTGATGTTGCTCGAACAGGGCGAGATCAACACCCAAGCCTCGGGCGCAAATGCGGGCAGCCTCCATGCGCAGATTCCCCACGATCCCTTCGCCGAAAAGGGCGAAGACTGGGCTCGGCGTTTCCAGCCCGTCGTCGAGCTTTGCCGAGCATCACTCGGCTTGTGGCGCGAGCTCGAAACGGATCTCGAAGCCGATCTGGAGATCGCCTTTTGCGGTGGGCTGATCGTCGGTTCCAACGACGCGCAGCTGCGCGAGATCGAGGCGAAGGCGCGGATCGAGCGCGCCGCCGGACTCGATGTCGAACTGCTGAGCCGCACCGACCTGCATCGAATGGCGCCCTATGTGGCGGACGGAATGACCGGTGGCGCGCTGTGCGCGGTCGAAGGCAAGGCCAATCCGCTCCTCGTTGGGCCCGCCTTCGCGGCGGCGGCACGGCGTCACGGGGCCGTGGTCCGCACGCATGAGCGATTGTGCGCCATCGAGCGAAGAAACGGCTGTTATCGGGTGGTTACGGACCAAGCGGAATATGACGCGCGGCGTGTCGTCGATGCGGCGGGCATCGAAGCCGGGCGTGTAGCGGGCATGGTCGGCGCCAGCCTTGCCATACGGGCCTTTCCGATCCAGGTGAGTGTCACCGAGCCCGTCGAGCCGTTGGTAGAGCATCTGCTCTATTATGCGGGAGCGAAGCTGACGATGAAGCAGACCCGGCTCGGTACAATTCTCATCGGGGGAGGGTGGGAAGCTCGGCTCGATGCCGCCGGCCGGCCGGCAACCGATCCAGAAAACCTGGCCCGCAATCTCGGCGTCGCGCTGAAGGTCGTGCCCGCTCTCGGGCCGGTTCAGCTGGTGCGCAGCTGGCCGGCGATGGTCAACGGCACCGACGATTGGCTCCCGATCATAGGCGAATTGCCGAACGCGCCCGGCTTTTTCATCACCTATGTGCCTTGGATCGGATTTACCGCGGGGCCGGCCGCAGCGCTGGTGACCGCCTCGCTGGTGTTGGGGAAGGTGCCGCCGCTTGCCGTGAATCTGCGCAGCTTTGCGCCGTGACGGCCGGTCGCGATTTCAATGACCCAGTATCTTGCTCACGAATTCGGCCGTCCTCGCTTCGGCGGGATTGCCGAACAATATGTCGGCAGGCGCACATTCGACGATCCGGCCTTCATCCATCATCGCGACACGCGTCGAAACTTCGCGCACGAAGGACATTTCGTGTGAGACCAGTATCATCAGGATGCCTTCCTCGGTGAGCGCGCGGATGGTGTCGAGTACTTCGCCGACCCGCTCCGGATCGAGCGCCGATGTCACCTCGTCGAGCAGGAGGACCTCGGGTTGGAGCGCCAGCGCCCGGGCGATCGCGACGCGCTGTTGCTGCCCGCCCGAGAGCTGATCGGGATAGGCGTCCATCTTGTCGGCCAGGCCCACCTTTTCCAGAAGTTGCACGGCCCGATCATGCACCTCGCCGCGCGGCTGCTTCTTGATCTTCAGCGGCGTGATCGTCACGTTCCGGAGTACGGTCATGTTGCGGAACAGGTTATATTGCTGGAAGACGATCGCCGCCCGGTCTCGAAGGGCGCGAACGCTGCGCCGGCTGCCATAGTCGACCGTTTCGCCGTCGAGACGTACCTCCCCGCCATTGGGAGCGGTCAGGCCGATCAGAACGCGCAACAATGTGCTTTTGCCAGACCCCGACGGGCCGATGAGACTGAGCACCTCGCCCTTTTCGGCAGCCAAACTCACGTCGCGCAGCACCTGCACGTCGCCGTAGGCGCAGGACAGGTTACGAATTTCCAGGTGGGGCAAGGCGCTTCTCCAGACGGGCGGCCAGACGGGCGAGCGGATAGGACACCGCGAAATACAGGACGAGGATGGTGCCGAACCCGAGAACCGGCGAAAACCCGTCGTTCACCAGCATCTTGCCGGCGAAAGTCAGCTCGGCGACGCCGATGAAGGATGCGAGCGAGGTGTCCTTGATGAACATCACGACGAATGCCGTCGCGGGCGGCAGGATCACCGGCCATGATTGCGGAAGGGTGACATGGAAGAGCGTCTGCGCGGCGCTGAAATTGAGCGTCTCGCATCCTTCGCGCTGCTCTGCCGGTACCGATTCGAGGCCTGCCCTAACGATCTCCGAGAGGAAGGCGGTGGCGATCAGCACCACCGCGATCGTCGCCAGCGTGAGCAGTGACGCCTGCGGAATGATCGGCTGCGCCGCGAACAGCACGAGGAACAGGATGACGAGGAACGGGATGCGGCGGAAGAACTCGACATAGGCGATGCCCAGCAATCGCAGCGGCAACAGGATGCGCGAACGGGACTGGCGCAGAACGGCGATCAGCAGTCCGGCGATGAAACCGACCGTGCAGCCGACAAAGGTCATCCACAGCGTGCGGCCCACGGCGTCGAGCATAAAGCTCACATTGGCCGCGCTGAAGAAAGCGGGCATTTCGGATGCCAGGCCGGCGATCACTGGAGCAGCCTCATTTTGACGCGGAATGCGTATCGTCCGAGAAGCGCCAGCGAAACGCTCGCTATCAGGGTTAGCGCCACATAGATGACTGCGACGACGGTGAAGGTCTCGATCGTGCGCAGGTTGGCGGTCGAGATATTGATCGCGCGTCCGGTCAGCTCCTCTACGCCGAACAGGGCCGCGATCGAGCTGCCGAGCACCAGCCATATGAAAAAGTTGGACAGCGGCGCGTAAACCGTGCGCACGATGTGCGGCAGCATCACGAATCGCAGCACATGCCAGCGGGTCATCCCCAGCGTCTGCGCCGCTTCCATCTCGGCCTTGCGCACCGAGACGACGCCGCCGCGGATGATCTCGGTCAGATATGCGCCCGAATTGAGAACGAGTCCGATCAGAACGGCGGTCATCGGGCTGAGCATGACGCCCGCATCGGGGAGCGCGTAGAACAGGAGGAATATCTGGACGAGTGCCGGGGTGTTCGTGAAGAAGGTTACGTAGCCGCCGACGATGCGGCGACTGAACTCGCCGCCATAGACTTTTCCGATCGCGCCGAATGTGCCGATGATCGCGCCGGCCCAGAAGGAAATGAAGGCGATCTGCAGCGATATCAGCGCGCCGACCAGCAGATAGGGCAATTCAGCGAACACCGCGCTGAAATCGAAGCGATATCCGCCGCCGTGAGACGTGGACTTGCCGGTGATCGGGCCCCCGACCATTTCCGCCGCCTCGGCATATTGTCGCGGCTCGATCGGCACGGTCATCGGCGCGCCGTACCATTTCTCCCAAAGCTCGGCGATCCGACCCTCGCTGTGCAGTTCGTAGAGAATACCGTCGAGATAATTCTGGAGCGAAACGTTGCCCTCCGCGATGCCGATCGCGCAATAGGCGACGAAGATCGGCTCGCTCAAAATACGCCAGTCGACGTCCGGGTAATTCTCGGTAAAGCCGATGAAGAAGTCGACATTCTCGACCAGCGCATCTGCGCGTCCTTGCGCGATCGCCCGGATCGTGTCGGCATTGCCGTCGACGAGCAGGCGGCGCGGGCGCGGCAGCGTTTCCTCGAGCATGCTGACCGACTGGTTGCCGCGCATGTTCACGATCGTGACGTCGGGCCGGTTGAGCTCGCGCCAGCTCGACACCGGTAGCCGCGAGGTCGTGATGACGCCCATGGCTTCGGAATGCAGCGGTACGGTGAAGTCGATCAACTCCTCGCGCTCGGGCGTATGGGTCAAGGCGCCAAGCGACATGTCTATCCGGCCGGTAGTCAGGAACGGCACGCGCTGCGCGGCTTCGGTCGGGACGAGTTCGAGCCGCACGCCCATCGCGCGCGCGATTGCGCGCGCGACGTCGACGTCGAAACCTTCGAGCTCATTGTCGTCGCCGTAGGAACTCATCGGCGGAAAATTGGGATTGACGCCGACACGCAGCGTCCCGTCCTGCACGATCGCGGCCGCCGAACGCGCGTCGGCCGGCACGGCCAGGCCGAGAGCGAGGAAAGCTGCGAGGACAGCCAAAAGCCTCGGAAGGGACGTGGGGGATAAATACACAGCGAGACGATGGTGCGATTGATGGGCAATCACGTCAACAAAAAAGTTCACAGAGCGAACCTAATGTCATTCATCCGGACAAATCGCGACCGCAGAAATCGGGACGGGCTTGAGCGGCGCGCGGGGCGCAAATTGTGCGTTCGGCGACAGCGGCGTGCCGCTCCGCGCGGCGAGGAGTTCGGCCACGACCACGCTGCAATACCGGCCCTGGCAGCGTCCCATGCCGACGCGCAGGGCATGTTTGACCGCACCGAGGCTGGCCGTGCCCGCCGCCAGCCGGCTTTCGATGCCCGCGCGATCGATCTCCTCGCAGCGGCAGATCAGCGTGTCCGGTTCGGCAAGCAACGGCAACGGGGCGACGGGGCGATAGATTTTCCACAGCGCCGTCTGAAAGGCCGCGTGGCGTCGCAGCTGCTTGCGCGCCCATGCCAGCTCCGCCGGATCCGACTCGAAGCCGAGATCTCCGGCGGCCGCGGCCGCAGCGACCACGCCTTGCGCCTGCGCCGAGGGCGCGCCGCCCAGTCCGCCGGCATCGCCGGCGATGAAGACCGATGCCGCGCTGCTGCGATTGTCGGCATCGCGCACAAAGACGAAGCTGCCTCGTCCGTCCGCCTCTTGGGTGCATCCGAGCGCCCGACCCAGTTCGGCTTGCGGCAGAAACCCGTAGCCCAGGCACAGCGAATCGACGTCGAAGCTCTGCTCGCTGCCGGCTTCTATGTCGCCGGAGCGGGCGACGCGTGCGATCGTCGCCCGGCGCACCTTGCCGTCCCCCTCGGCCCGGATCACCGCATGTCCGTAAAATGTTCGGACCCCGGCCGCACGCAGGGCGCGCAAGTGACCCAATCCCGCGGCGGCGAGCGACGGCGCCGTTCCGAACGCCCGGAATGCCGCGCCCGGCGGCGCGCGCCAAGGCGGCGCGGCAAGCTCGGCGAGCGCGACGACGTCGGCGCCGGCGCGGACCAGTTCGTGGGCCACCTGCAGATTGAGCGGGCCGTTGCCGGCGACCAGAACCCTCCGCCCGGGAGCGGACTGATAGGCACGCAATAGCGTCTGCGCCGCGCCGGTGGTCAATACGCCCGGGAGAGTCCATCCCGGAAAAATATGCGGTCGCTCATAGGCGCCGGGCGACAGGACGATCCGCGCCGGCTCGGCGCGCAAAGCCGTCCCGTCGACATCGATCATTAGTTCATGGGGACCGAAGGCGCCCCAGACGGTGGCCGCGCTCAGAATTCGCGCGCCCGCCGCCCGAACCTCGTCGATGAGCCTGCGGCCTTCTCGAAACTGATGATCCAGCGCCGTCTCGTCGACGGCGAACCCGTGGCCCGGCTGCTTGAAATACTGACCCCCGGCGCCCGAACGTTCGTCGACCACGACGACGTCGAGGCCGGCCCGTGCTGCCGTTCCGGCAGCGGCGAGCCCGGCCGGTCCGGCTCCGACGACCAACAGCTGTGGGCGGATCGTCTCGAGCCGGGCGGCGGGACAAGCCTGACCCGGTGCCACGGCCGGCGCGCATGCCGGCATTGTCTCAACCGCGATGCCTTCGCGCGCATATTCGAGGCAGGCGCGGCGCTGTTTTCCATCGACCAGGACCGCGCATTCGCCGCACACTCCCATGCCGCAGAACACGCCTCTGGAGCCGCCGCTCCTCGTCTTGCGCAGCGCCCAGATGTCGGCGTTGGTCAGCGCCGCCGCGATCGTCTCCCCGGGATGGGCGGCGACCGTGCGGTCGTCGAAGCGGAACTCGAACGGCTCGGCATCGCGCGCAACACCCTTATTGGCAATCCGCATGGCTAGCGAATGTAGGTCGCGCCGTTCATGTCGAGCGTAGCGCCCGACAATTGCGGCGCCGCACCGGTAACGAGAAAGGCGACGAGTTGGGCGATTTCTTCGGGTTCGACCCAGCGCCCGCTGGCCAGCCCCTTGGAGATCGCCTGTTCGCCTCCCTGGGTCTTGGCGAACTGCTCCGACAGTCGCGTACGGACGACCCCGGGTGCAATGACGTAAGCGAGGATGCCTTGTGCCGCAAAGGCGCGGGCAACCGTCTGCGTCGCCGCGTGAATCGCCGATTTCGAGGCGCCATAGGCGATCGTATCGGGGTTGGTCACGCCGCGCTGGGCGGCCCAGCTCGAAATCGTCACGATCGATCCACCGCCCTGATCGAGATAGTGCGGGACCGCGCGCCGCATCAGCCGCGCCGGAGCGAGTACGTTGACCTGCAGGCTTTCGTTCCAGGCCCGGTCCCAGTCTGCGAGCGGCTGATCGAAACCGCCGTCCCAGATCATCGTCGCGGCGTTGTTGATCAGCGCATCGATCCTTCCGCAGTGTTCGATTGCCCGTGTCCACAAGCTGTCGACCGAATCGAGGTCATGAAAGTCGGCTGGCAGGATCAGCTTGCGCCCCTCTGGTATGGATTCGACCGCGGCCTCGGCACCGTCGCGATCGCCGCCATAATGGGCGATCACGAACGCGCCTGCTGCCCCGGCGATCCGGGCGATCTCGGCGCCGATGCCCTTGGACGCACCCGTGACGAGAATGGTTTTGCCGGAAAGATCGCCCATTGTCCCCAATCTTTTTTGCTTTTTTGCGCGCTATGCGAACACGTATACGCATTCCGATCCGCCAATTGCAATCGCGCAGGCCGATCGCTCATCTCGCACCGTGAACGCGAAGGTAGATCGCCTCGACGCCGCATCTTGGCTGCAAGCCGATAGGAAGGAGAATAGGGATATCTGATCGGCCTTATCGCTTGCCGGCCGTTCGGTACCCGATCGCCATCTGCGAATTGCCTGTTCTTCCGATTTATGGAGAATCCCGGAACGGAGACCGGCTCGCTCCGGAGCCGTCGCGAACTGTACACTTTTTCATTTGTATCGATGGCGTGAAGCGATGTGCGCGCGCGTGTCCGTGAGGCGCGGTTTGCCCGCGTCAGTCTTCGTATCGGGGCTCGATGTGCGCGTCGCGGCCATTGACCGGGATTGCGACGATCGCGCGAAATGTGCCGGGAGCCTCGAACACGACGGGATCCGAACCCGAAAAACTGTTGTCGCCGAGCATCTCGTTCGTGTGGAAGGGCGCGTGCACCATAAGATGTGGATGCCAATGGCCGGCGTTTGGCGTTAGCCGTTGCGCCGCCGAGTACATGTAGGAAAACCCGGCCCGGTCGGGCCGCGACAGC
>NZ_JBQLZM010000141.1:0-6659 GCF_052168275.1 Parasphingopyxis sp.
GGCCGGGAGGGGGAGAGGGCCGGTGCGGCGCCTGAGGCGAAAGCCGAAGGTCTGACAAAAATTCTCTCTGCGGCGCTCGACCGACAGGTCGAGCCCGACAAACCAAATCCCCTAAACCGGACGCACGAGCCCGCGCGACAGCAGCCGCCGGACGAGATCGACGGCTTCCTCCGTCTCGATCTCGGGAAGATCGGCGCGGACGAAGGGCTCGCCGTTCATCGCCCGGTCGAACGCCTTGCGCTTCGACCCGATAAACTCGCTCGATCCGCCGCGCGTGACGACCGCGAATTCGCCGCTCTCCTCGTCCTCGATCAGGCGATAGAGGCCGTTTTCGCTCGCGCGGTAGCGCTGGTCCTCCGGCACCGGGTTCGAGGCGTAGCGGACGATGCCCGCCATTTCGGGCGTGCGCGATTTCACATAATCCTCGGCGATGATGTCGAGCGGTTCGTCGAGCTCGGCCTTTTCCGCAAGCTCGGTGATGAAGGTGCGGAACTGCTCGCGCGCCGGGCCGCGGTCGAAATCGCGATTGGCATAGCCGGGCGGCAGGGCGCGCCGCAGCCCGTCCGTCTCGAGCGCCGCCTTGGAAATCGCCTCGAGCACGACATCGGCCCAGGTCTTGGTGACGAGGCCGAGCGTGATGTGGAGCGAGGCTTCCTCGTCATGCGCATCGGCATCGTGCATCATGCCGCGCGGGATGTAGACGGTGTCGCCGGCGCGCAGGACGAATTCCTCCTCCGGATCGCCGACTTCGTGCTTGCCCGGCTCGAACCCCTCGCCGCGAAACGGCTTGCCGACGGGTTCGTCGTAGAGCCGCCAGCTCTTGGCGCCCGACACCTGCATCACGAACACGTCGTGATTGTCGTAATGGGTACGGAAGCCCTTGGCGCCCGGCGGGGTCAGATAGATGTTGGTCTGCACCGAGGCGCTGAACACGGGCTCGAGCGCGCGGACGAAATCGCCCAGGGGCTTGTGATAGCTGTGCAGGTGCGGCGCGATGATCGTCGCCTTGTCCTGGTAGAGGCGCAGCAGCGCGCTGCGGTCGATCTGGTTGTTCTCGAGCGTGAACGCGTCGCGACGGATCTGCGGATCGGCGCGGGTCGCGTCGATCTGGCCGTCGAACAGCTGGTTGTTCGCGATGAAGGCGTCGAGGACGTCGACCGAGACGAGATCGGTATAGCGTCCGGGCTCGCCGCGCTCGATCAGGTGGAAATTCTCCTCGAACGTCTCGGTGAAGAATGTGCTCGGATCGACCGGGTCGAGCACCCGTTTCAGCGCGTCGCGCGATTCCTGCGGAAGATCGGTCGTCGGATCATATTTGTGCATGATGTCTCTCGAAAAACGCGGACAGGCCGCCCCCATATTCTGTCACGCCATTACTGGCCATGGCGCGCCTGTCACGCGTTGATCTGGAACAAATAACGGGCCGCTCGCCGCCGGCTAGGCCATGCGGAGCCCGGCGCCGCGATACGGGGATAATCCGGCCGGATCAGTTCCCGCGGCCCTGGCCGACCGGATCGGCATTCGCGCCGGTGTCGCTGTCGGTAATGCCGCGCGTGCTGCCCGGCCCGCCGCGGCCGCCGTTGAGCGGGTCGGCATTGGCGCCGGTGTCCCGATCGGTGATCCCGGTATTCGGGCTGCGACCCTGGCCGACCGGATCGGCATTGGCGCCGGTGTCGCTGTCGGTCATCCCGTTTCCGCCGCCGCTGCGATTGCCTCCGCGGCCCTGGCCCACGGGATCTGCGTTGGCGCCGGTGTCGCTGTCGGTGGTCCCGCGGCTATTGCCGCCGCGGCCCTGGCCGACCGGATCGGCATTGGCGCCGCCATCGCTGTCGGTGATCCCGCTGCCGCCATTGCTCGGCCCGCCGCGGCCGTTGCCGGCCGGGTCCGCCGTCGCCCCGCTGTCGGTATCGGTGAGACCGCTCTGGGCGGGCGCCTCGGTGCCCGCGGATCCGGTCTCGCCACTGCCCGCCGAACCCGATTCGGCGCCGCCTTCCGACGGCATGTCGTCGCCCGGATCGGTCCCGGCGGTATCGCTGTCCTCGCCGCCCCCGAGGCCGAGCTGGTCGCAGGCGCCGGTGATCGTGGCCAGAGCGCCGAGACCGGCGGTCGCGCCGACGCGGCTGAGAAATGAACGGCGATTGAATTTCGAAGACATTGAGCTTCCCCTCTCCTGTCGGTCCGACCCTAAAAAAAAACGGAACGGCATCCACGAAAATTGGGCGGCGCCCCGATTCGCAATCAGACCGGCGATCCAGCCGGCGATCGCCCGGCATCGACATGGCACAGGCCGCGCCGATGCCGGGCCGTCCCCCTAGTCGCTGTCGCTGCAGTTCCGGCCGCGGCCGCCGGGATCGGCGCGGCTGCCGCCGTCGCTGTCGCTGCAGTTCCGGCCGCGTCCGCCCGGGTCGCTCCTGCTGCCGCGGCCATGGCCGGCCCGATCGGCGCTGGATCCGGTATCGCTGTCGGTCACGCCCGTCCGACCACGGCCGACCGGGTCGGCATTCGCGCCGGTGTCGCTGTCGGTGACCTGCGCCCGGGCAACGCTCGTGCCCGTAACGATGCCGAGCGCACCGATGCCGGCGGTCGCGCCGACTCGCCGCAGGAACGACCTGCGGTCCAATTTCTTGCTCATTAAATTCCCCCCTCTTCAATGGGTCGTGACAGTCATTCGGAAGTCTGAAAAATCGGCGGCGAATGACGGTACCGCCGATCAGTTTCTAGCGATCGCTGCCCCGGCCGTAACCGCCGCGATCGGCCGTCGATCCGCTGTCCGCATCGGTCATTCCCGACGGCGAGGAACGCGCCGGCCCCCGGCCGTTGCCGCCCGGATCGGCCATCGCGCCGCCATCGGCATCGGTATAGCCGGTGGTGCCCCCGCACCGGCCGTTGCCGGCGCGATCGGCGCTGGCGCCGCCATCGCTGTCGGTACAACCCGAGCGGTTCGCCGGATCGGCGGACGGCCCGGTGTCGCTGTCGGTGATCTGCGCGCGCGCGGCGCCGACCCCCGTCACGATGCCCAGCGCGCCGATACTCGCGGTTGCGCCCACCCGCCGCAGGAAGGAGCGGCGGTCGAGTTTCTTATTCATCGATCTTCCCTTTCACACTACACAAGAGACTTGCCGTCGATTCTGTACTGACGCGCGCCGTTACCGGTCGCTGCCGCGGCCATAGCCGCCGCGATCGGCGTTCGAGCCGCTATCGGCGTCGGTGATACCGGTGCGGTAGCTGCGGCGCGGTCCGCGGCCATTGCCGCCCGGATCGGCCATGCTGCCACCATCGCTGTCGGTATAGCCGGACCGGCTGCCGCACCGGCGGCCCCGGCCGCCCGGATCGGCATAGGTGCCGCCATCGCTGTCGGAACAGCCCGAACGGCCGCGGCCGTTACCCGCCGGATCGGCGTAGCGCCCGGTGTCGCTGTCGGTAACGCCGCTGCGTCCGCCGCCGCGTCCGTTGCCCGCCGGATCCGCATTGCGGCCCGTGTCGCTGTCGGTAATCCCGCTGCGTCCACCGCCGCGTCCGTTGCCCGCCGGATCCGCATTGCGGCCCGTGTCGCTGTCGGTGATGCCCGAACGGCCCCGGCCGTTACCCGCCGGATCCGCATTGCGGCCGGAATCGCTGTCGGTAATCCCGGTACGTCCGCGCCCGCGCCCGACCGGATCGGCATAGCTGCCGGTATCGCTGTCGGTGACGCCGCTGCTGCCGCGGCCACGACCGATCGGATCGGCGTAGCGACCGGTGTCGCTGTCGGTAACCTGGAAAGCGCGGGCCGGGCTGCCGGATACGACTCCCAATGCGCCGACGCCGGCTGCGGCGCCCACGCGCCTCAAAAATGATCTGCGATCGAGCTTAGAACTCATATGCCCCTCCCACATATAAAATTACGCGCGCCCGGGGCCGGCATGTAACCATCCCGCCCGGACCTGTCAAAAAACATTCCCTTAATGATAATAGCTCGCAACACGCTGCCTCCTCCTCTTTGTTACGGCATCGCAACAACATGTGCGCGACCCTCCGAACGCGACCCTTGCGTCCCGAAATCTTTCCGGTCAGCTCTCCTCTGTCCGATCGCCGGCGGCGACCCATCGCACCCGCGGATCAGCGAGATCGACCGCCTCGCCCAGTTCATGGACATTGGGATAGCCATAGCCGTGCAGGTTGATCATCGTCTGGATGTTGAGCGCGAGCGCGACCGCCTTGCGCACGACCGGCGCGACATCGTTGACGAAGTTGTTGTTGCAATAAATGAGGATCGGGCGACTCGCATCCGGCCCGATCACGGCCGCCAGGCTCTGCGCCGTGAAGTCGGGCAGCGGCAGGTTGACCGCGCCGTCGATATGGCCCTGCGCGAACGCTTCGGCGGACCGCGCATCGAGCAGCAACACGCCCGGTTCGCGGGCCATCGCCTGAAAACTGTCCAGATCGAGCAGCCGGCTCGGGCGGATCTCCTGCACGGCAGCGGCCATGGCAACGAATGCCGGAAAGTCGATCTGCGGATTGCCGGCCGGGGCGGTTTGCCCGGCCGGGCCGTTCGCCAGCGCGGGATTCGCGGCAGCAAGCAGGAACGCGCCCATCACGGACAGGGCCATACGCATCGGCAATGCTCCTTTGGCATAGCGGCGCGACCCGGCTAGGGCGGATGGCGCATCCAAGATGAGCCTTTGCTGAACGGCGGCGGGCGAGAGGAGACCGGCATGAACGACGCGGCGAAGGCGATATGCGCAACGCTCGACCTGGAGCGCCATCCCGAAGGCGGCTGGTATCGCGAGACCTGGCGGGCGGACGGGGAGGCGGGCGATCGGGCGGCGGGCACCGCAATCCACTTCCTGCTCGCGGCGGGCGAACGGTCCCACTGGCACCGCGTCGACGCGGCCGAACTCTGGCTCTGGCATGCCGGAGATCCGCTCGCGCTCCATATCGCCGAGCCGGACGCCGGTCCGACCCGGACAGTCCGGCTCGGCGGCGACGTAACCGGGGGCGACGCCCCCCAGGCGCTCGTTCCGCCCCATCACTGGCAGGCTGCCGAACCGCTCGAGGGAGCCGCCGGCTATACGCTGGTCAGCTGCGTCGTCGTGCCCGGATTCGATTTCGCCGGATTCACCCTGGCGCCGCCGGACTGGTCGCCCGGCCATCGCTGAGTCACATGTGGAATGCTGCGCAGCACGGCGCGCAGCAAAGAGGCTTTGTGCGCAAATTTCATGTTATAAATCAAATGTTTATCGAGTTATCCCCGATATCCTCCTAATTCCATGTCGATTTTTGCTTGGCACGACTCGGAAAGCCGTGAGACCTTTCATCTGTCGACAGGGAAAGCGACGGAAGGCAACGACCGAAGCGAGAACTGGAGACCGCAGAACCGGAAAGACTGTGGACCGCGAGCGAAGCAGTGTGGAAGGGAAAGCGGGGTGTTCGGAAGATTTGCCGCACCGTCATCGTGCAAGCGAAGACAAGGCGGTTGAATGGGAAGACCACCCGGGACAGCGGAGATGTTCTCGAATATCGAAACTGTCTGCCGTGCCTGAGCACGGAGCGGAGAGCCCTCGGGCAATCCGAACTGGCGCTCGGCGCAGTGGGGGCTGATCTTCGGATCAGCCCCCATTTTCTTTCGGGCGCCTCGCCGGCCCCGGCCATCCGCCCTCCGAACTTTCCTCCGCGCCCGCGACGCGGTAGGGAACCGCGCGTGAAAAAGGGCGATCTCGACAGCAAGATATGCGCAGCCTGCGGCCGGCCGTTCGCGTGGCGCAAGAAATGGCGCGCGGTCTGGGACGAGGTGAAATATTGCTCGGACCGCTGCCGCAGGACCCGCAACGGCCGGGCGGCCGGCCATGGCTGATCGCAGCGCGACCCTCGCCTATGCCGGCGCGCTGCCGTTCGTCGCCGGCGCCGCGCTCGCCGCGGCCGGGATCGAGCCGGCCTCGGGCCTCGGGTCTGCCTCGCTGCCCGCCTCGCTGATCGTCGCCGCCTGGGCGCTGACCATCGCCTCCTTCATGGCCGGCGTGCATTGGGGGCAGTATCTCGAGTCCGGCGAGCGGATCGGCATCAACCTGTTCCTGACCAGCAACGCGGTCGCGATTACCGGCTGGCTGGCCTTTCTGCTGCTGCCCGTGTCGCGCGCGCTCCTCGTCTTCGCGGCGCTGTTCGCGATCCTCCTGCTCATCGACCGGCGGCTGCGCAAGGACGAGCATATCGCAGAGGGCTATTGGCGGACGCGGGCCGGCGTGACCGCGATCGTCATCGTCTCGCTGCTGGTCACGGCAGCCTTCGCATGACGCGGATCGCGATCGCCGGCGCCGGGCTTGCCGGCCTCACCCTCGCCCGGGCGCTGGCCGGACGGGCCGAGGTCACGCTGTTCGAGAAGGCGCGCGGGGTGAGCGGGCGCATGGCGACCCGCTATGCCGATCGCTGGCAGTTCGACCATGGCGCGCAATTCTTCACCGCGCAGGCCGAATCTTTCCAGATCTTTCTCGCACCGCTGGTCGCGGCCGGCGTCGTGGCCCGCTGGGACGCGCGCTTCGCCGAGTTCGCCGGCGGCGCGCAGACGGCGCACTGGCAATGGGACAGCGCGCGCCCGCATTATGTCGGCGCGCCGAAGATGAACGCGCTGGCCAAGCATCTCGCCAAGGGCCTCGACGTGCGCCTCGGGACGCGCATCGCGTCGGTGG
>NZ_JBQLZM010000142.1:0-24409 GCF_052168275.1 Parasphingopyxis sp.
TTCAGCTCGGCCGCGAACGGCGCGCTCGTGCAGAATTTCACCTGATAGGCCGAGAGATCGTAGCTGTCGAAGTCCGGCTCCTCCATCAGGCGCTTGTACTGGACGGGGACGAGCATCGCCGTCGTCACCTTTTCGCGTTCGCTGAGCGCGAGGAATTCGGTCGTCTTGAATTTCTGCATCAGCACCGCCTTCCCGCCATTTGCGATGCACGGCAGGAAGGTGACGAGCGTCGTGTTGGAGTAAAGCGGCGTCGACAGGATCGCGGTCGTGCCCGGGGTGAAGATCAGGCCGCCGAACGCCGTGATCTGCCGCCAGCGCATCTGGTGCGAATGGACGATGCCCTTCGGCGTGCCCGTCGTCCCGCTCGAATAGATGATGTTGAAACCCTGTTCGGGATCGATGGCGACCGGGTCGGGCTTCGTTCCGGGTTCCGGCAGCCATGCCTCGAACGCCGCGTCGTCGTCGAGCGTCACCGGGGCAACCCCTTCGGGCAAGGCCACCGCGTCGAGGATCGACGTGTCGGCGAACAGCAGCCGGGTGCCGCAATCCTCGACCATCAGCCCCAGCGCCTCGGGCGTCGAGCTCTGCGCGAGCGGGGCGACCGTGCCGCCGGCGCGGAGGATGCCGAGCCAGAGCGCCGCATAGGCCCAGCCGTTGAGCCCGCAGATCGAGACCGCATCGCCCGATCGCACGCCGTCGCGCTGGAGACCCGCGGCGATCCGGTCGCCATAATTGTCGAAGGCGGCGAAGCTCAGCCGCCGGTCACCGGCGACGATCGCGATATCGTCCGGCCGTTCGGCCGCATGGACATGGATCACATCCGCAAAGGACGCGAATTCGCTTTGCAGCATCTCGGCGGCGGTCGGCACGTTTTTCTCTCCTGTTCGTCATGCTGAACCTGGTTCAGCATCCACTGATCAACCAGCGGCTACAGTGCCTATGGAGAAGTGACACCTGAAACAAGTTGGTGGTCATTCCCTTCCGACAAGAATCGTCATTGCGAGCGCAGCGAAGCAATCCAGAGCGGCAAGCGATGTCACAGGCGGCCCTGGATTGCCGCGCCGCCTTCGGCTCCTCGCAATGACGAAAACCACTCTGTGCCTGTTCCCCGTCCGAAGGGGATAAACAGCAAACAGGTTCAGGGTGACGATCAGCCAGTGGTGCTGCCTCTACTGGTGGTCGAGCATCCCGAGCACGCGCTTGGAGATGATGTTGTTCTGGATTTCGGTCGAGCCGCCATAGATGGTGACCGCGCGGTTCCAGAGCCAGGTGCGGGTCGTCTTCAGCTCTTCCTCGTCGAAACCCTCGCCTTCCCAGCCAAGGCCCTGCATCCCCATCACCTCGACCATCAGGTCGGTGCGCTCCTGGGCGAGCTTCGCGCCGACATTCTTCAGCACCGAGCTGGTCGCGCTGGGGCCGCCCTGCTCGCGCGCCTCGCGCTGGGCGCGGCCCACGGTGCCCATGAAGTTGCGCACCGACATCTCGTGCTTGATCACCTTGAGCCGCAGTTCCTTGTCGGCGATCTCGCCGTCACCGGTCACTTCGACATATTGCTTCGCGTGATCGGCCAGCGAGCGCATCATCGCGCGCGCCCCGCCGCCGCCGATGCCGGCGCGTTCGAACTGCAGCAGGCGCTTGCCGATCGTCCAGCCCTTGCCCTCCTCGCCGACGCGGTTCTCCTTGGGCACCTTCACATCGGTGAAGAAGGTCTCGCAGAAGGGCGAGAGGCCCGAAATCATCTTGATCGGGCGGCGTTCGACGCCCGGCTGGTCCATGTCGACGATCAGGAAGGTGATGCCGTCATGCTTGGTCGATTTGTCGGTGCGGAACAGGCCGAAGCAGAAATCCGCCCATTGGCCGCCCGACTGCCAGGTCTTCTGGCCGTTGATCAGATAATGATCGCCCTTGTCCTCGGCGAAGCTCTGGACATTGGCGAGGTCGGACCCGGCGCCCGGCTCCGAATAGCCCTGACAGCCGCGCAGCGAACCGTCGGACAGCGGCGGCAGCCATTGGCGCTTCTGCGCCTCGGTGCCGTATTCCATCAGGGTCGGGGCGAACATGCCGACGGCCAGGCCGCCGATCGGGTTGTAGGCGCCGATCTTGCGCATTTCCTCGTCGAGGATCGCCGCTTCCTTGGACGACAGCCCCGCCCCGCCATATTCCTTGGGCCAGGTCGGCGTGCCGAAACCGCGCTCGCCCAGCGCCTTGCGCCATTGGACCATGTCGGGCGACATGTCGGTCGGCCCGTCGACCATGCCCATCGGATTGTGGCGGCCCTTCAGCGCGGGATCGAAATTGTCCGCGAGCCAGTTACGCACCTCGGTACGGAAACTCTCCAGATCGGCCATCGCGACTCTCCCAAAATGTCTTGCTTTACGTTCACGTCAATTGTCGGCGAATTGGCCCGGCAGGTCAAGGGACGGATATCGCGCGGACGGCTTCGCCGGGGCCGCCCCTCCGGTTCAGCCTCCGTTAGGCTTGCATTCGCCATATCCGGCGCGATTCGCGGGGCAGCGGCCAACGGGGTGACGGGGCACAATTGATTGTTTAGGCCGCTTCCGCACGCGACCATTCGACCGGAGAGCATGATGTTCAGATTCTTTCCCTTCCTGACGACTTTCGCCGTTGCGGGCCTGCTTGCGGCATGCGCCGGCGACGCGCCCGACAACCGGAGCGGCGCCACGCCGATGATCGACGGGACCAGCATCTACGCGACCGACGAGGGACAGGACCGGCACAGCTATGCGCGGCCGCTCGAGGCGCGCGTCACCCATGTGGCGCTCGATCTCAACGCCGATTTCGACGAGCAGCGGATGGTCGGCACGGCGACGCTCGACCTGGAAGTCGCCGAGGATGGCGAAGAGGTGGTGCTCGACAGCAAGGGCCTGGAAATCCGCGAGGTCGTCAACGGCGCCGGCGAGGCGCTGCGCTGGGAGATGGGCGCGGATAGCGGCGATGTGCACGGCGCGCCGCTGACCATCGCGCTCGACGGCGCGGAGCGGGTCAAGATCACCTATGCGTCGGCGCCCGGCGCGGCGGCGCTGCAATGGCTCTCGCCCGGACAGACGGCGGGCGGCGAGGACCCGTTCCTGTTCAGCCAGGGCCAGGCGATCCTCAACCGGACCTGGATACCGACCCAGGACAGCCCGGGCATCCGCCAGACCTGGGATGCGCGGATCACGGTGCCCGAGGGGCTGCGCGCGGTGATGAGCGCGGAGATGCTGACGCCCGAGGGCGAGCCGGTGGAGGGCGAGCCCGGACGCCGCGCCTATCGCTTCCGCATGAGCGACCCGGTCGCGCCCTATCTGATCGCGATCGCGGTCGGCGACCTCGCCTTCCAGGAACTGGGCGAGCGCAGCGGGGTCTATGCCGAGCCGTCGATGCTGGCCGCGGCCGCCGCGGAATTCGAGGATCTCGAGGAGATGATCGACGCGGCCGAAGAACTCTATGGAGACTATCGCTGGGGCCGGTACGACCTGCTCGTCCTGCCGCCCGCCTTCCCGTTCGGCGGCATGGAGAATCCCCGGCTCACCTTCGTGACGCCGACGATCCTGGCCGGCGACAAGTCGCTGGTCAGCCTGATCGCGCACGAACTGGCGCACAGCTGGTCGGGCAATCTCGTCACCAATGCGAGCTGGGACGATTTCTGGCTCAACGAGGGGTTCACCGTCTATTTCGAAAACCGGATCATGGAGGCCGTCTACGGCACCGAACAGGCCGAGATGCTGGCCGATCTCGGCTGGGCCGACATGATGGCGGACGTCGAGGATCTGGGCGGGCTGACCTCGTCCGATACCCGGCTGCATCTCGATCTCGAGGGCCGCGACCCCGACGACGGGATGACCAATATCGCCTATGAAAAGGGCGCGGTGTTCCTGCGCACGGTCGAGCATATGGTGGGCCGCGCGCGCTTCGACGCCTGGCTGCGCGACTATTTCGACCGCAACGCCTTCCGGCCGCAGACCAGCGCCGGCCTGATCGCCGACATGGACGCCAATCTGTTCCAGGGCGAGGAGGCCGCCGAGATCGGGCTCGAAGAGTGGATCTACGAGCCCGGGCTTCCCGAGAATGCCGTGCATGTCCAGTCGAACCGCTTCCGCGCGGTCGACCAGGCGATCGCGAACTTCACCGACAGCGGCGAAGTGACCGTCATCAACTGGCCCGAATGGACGACGCAGGAACGCCAGCGGTTCCTGGACGGCCTGCCGCGCGAGCTGGATGGGGAACGGCTGGCGGCGCTGGAATCGACCTTCGGGCTGAACGACGCGCGCAACAGCGAGATCCGCTTCGCCTGGCTCAAGCTCGCCATCGCCAACCGCCATGACGACGCGCGGGATTCGGTCGAGGACTTCCTGCTCTCCATGGGCCGGCGCAAATTCGTCGCCCCGCTGTTCGAGGCGCTGATGGCCGAAGGCGACTGGGGCCGCCCCTTCGCCCGGCGAATCTACCGCGAGGCGCGGCCGCGTTACCATTCGGTAACCACGAACACCGTCGACGAAACGGTTGGCACGTCCGACGGATAGTAAAGGTTCCGCGATTCAACGCCGACTCCCCACCGTTTACCGCTTTGCGCTTCCCTGACAGCGCATTTCGGGGAATGCGATCCTCATCGTTTGAACATTCCGCCTTCGGGGGTCGCACATGTTTCCGGGTCGTTTACGGGCTTTTCCGAGCCTGCTCGCTGTCGCCTTGCTCGTTTTCACCATCGCCACGCCGGCCGAAGCGCGCGATCCGCGCTGGCAGTGCGTGACCTATGCGCGCAGCGTGTCGGATATCGAGATCCGCGGCAACGCCCATACCTGGTGGGCCTCGGCCGAGGGCCGGTACGAGCGCGGCAGCACGCCCGAAGCCGGCTCCGTCATGGTCCTCCGGGCGCACGGCCGGATGCGGCTCGGCCATGTCGCGATGGTCCGCGAGGTGGTCAACGACCGCCAGATCCGCCTCAACCACGCCAACTGGTCGCGCCGCGGCATGGTCGAGAGCAACGTGCTCGCCGAGGATGTCTCGCCGAACAACGACTGGAGCGTCGTCAAGGTCTGGCACACCCCGACCGGCCA
Source organism: Parasphingopyxis sp. (assembly GCF_052168275.1). Lineage (GTDB taxonomy): Bacteria > Pseudomonadota > Alphaproteobacteria > Sphingomonadales > Sphingomonadaceae > Parasphingopyxis. The sequence goes on from NZ_JBQLZM010000142.1 coordinate 5,058, forward strand.
GCTCGGCATCACAAGCTATCCCGTCTACGGCTTCATCTATCCCGAAGCCGCCGAGCCCGCCGAACCCGAGGTCCGGATCGCGGCGACCGAGATCGACGCCAACCGGGTGCTGCTCGCCAGCTACCGGCCGGATTCGGGCGACCGGATCGGCCAGCTGATCGAGGATCTCGACTGATCGGCGGCGAGCGCGCGCAATATCGTTGCGATAAGTTTACATAGTATACACACAGGCTTGCCGAATGCGCCCGCGCCTTTCCGGGCGTCGGCAGCGGCATGAGGCCGTCGCCGGGCGAGTGGGCCCGGCTTTTTCCTACATTGCAAGCCCCAGCGCCGGGACCTAGCGCGCGGCGCGCATCTGGATGAAGGCCGAGGACACCCAGCCGCTGTTGCACGGCCCGTCATACTGGCGGCGCGAGGGCACGGGCGCGGAGACGCCGCAGGTGCCGCTGAGTTCGCCGCTGTCGGTATAGACGATCGCCAGCCAGCCCTGGTCGTGGCTGCGGTTGCAGACGAACACATTGTCGCCGTTGGTGATCGTGTCGATCCGCTCCGCCCGGTCGAACGGCGCGGCGCGCACCGGAAGCACCCCGTCGCCGCTTACCGAGCGGACGACCCCGGTCGCCTGGCACGCATTGAAACGCGGCCCGAACTGGCCGACCACGACCGGCTGGACGAGTTCGTCGGAACTGGTGACTTCGCCGCGGTTCAGCGGGGCCGTCCCCGACCCGCTGGTCTGCTCGACATCCGGATTGCAGGCGGCGAGCGCCAACGCTCCCGCCACCATCGCCAATGCCAACCCGTGTTTCACGCTACCTCCAGATACGGCCTGCCCCGGAGATAGGGATTTGAGCGAGCCGGTCAATCGGTCTGCCTGTGAACGGCGAAGGTCTCGAACGCTTCCCGCCGCCGATCAGGCGGCGAGCTTGGTGAAGCTCATGCTCACCTCGGTACCGCCCTCGCCGCTATCGCGTTCGATTTCGGCGCCCAATTGTCTCGCCAGTCCCTCGATCAGACGGTTGCCCATGCCCGTATCGCCGACAGAGCGACCGTCAAAGCCGCGGCCGTTGTCGCACACGCGAAGCCTGACGCATTCATCTTCGGATTTCAGCGCCACCGATACCCTGGCGTCGTTCGCACTTTCGTCGAAAGCATATTTGACGGCGTTGGTCATGAGTTCATTGACGATCAGGCCGAGCGGTATCGCGGTTTGCGTGGACAGCTCCATCGCATCGATATCGCAGGCGACCTCACATCCATTGCCCACGGACTCGACGACCTTCCGTGCCAATCCCGCGACATAGTCGGCTGCATTCACGCTATCGACGGCTCGCTGTTGCGTGAGCGCACGATAGAGGCTGCCGACCGCATCCAGCCGCGCGCGGATACGATCGAAGGCGGCGCTGGCATCGGCTCCTTCCAAAGCGCGCGATTCGATTTCCATCATGGCGCTTATCATCGCGAGGTTGTTCTTCACGCGATGGTTCAACTCTTCCATCAACACGGCCGACTGGCGCAGGGCTTCCTCGCGCTCGGTTTCCAACTGCTTTCTTTCGGTAACGTCCTCGATCGCAAGAAGCAGCGTTTTCGTGTTGTTTCCCTCGCGATACATCTTCCGCGCATTGAGGCACATGATCCGGCGCCCGATTATCGGGAATTCGTGTTCGATCACGAAATTCTCGACCGTCTCGTGATTGGGAACGATCCGCTCGAGCAAGTCGACAAGTTCGGCATTGTTCCATTGGCCGTTGCCGAGATCGGGCAGCCGCTCGCCGAGCGTTTCCGGAGGAGACACTTCGAACATTCTGTAGAAGGCCCGGCTTGCCTCGAGTATCCTGAGATCGCCGTCGAGCACGAGTAGAGGCTCGCGAACCGTGTCCACGATCCCGCGCGTCAGCAGACGCTCCCGTTCAAGCTGCCGTTCGAGATCGTGCGCTTCGGTGATGTCGCTGATGGTCAGGAGTATGCGGCGGGATCCGTTACCCTTGATCACGGTCTTGCGACCGCCGAGCCGCATGACACGACGGCCGATATAGGGAAAGTCGTGCTCGACGAGATAACCGGAAACCATCGTCTGCGACGGGATGATATCCTCCAGCAGCACTCGGAGCTTGGGGATATCCCATTGGCCGTTGCCCAGCTCATACAGTTTCAGGCCGATCGTCCTGTCCGCATCGACGTCGAAGAGGTGGTAAAATCTCTGATTGGCGAACTCGACCGTCAGGTCGTCTTTTATGACGAGCAGGGCATCGCCGATCGTGTCGACGATCTCTTGCGCAAAATCTTCAATCAAGACCGACCGCATTTCTGCACCCGCCCGCTGCCTTCAAGTCCAAATTTGCCCGGGCAATTTCCTAAGAACGCAAAGTAAAGAAACGGTTAAGCAGGATCGGCTCGCGGTGATGCAAAGGATTTCGCCGTTGCATATCGGCGCTAGGCCGCCTCCGCCTTGCGCGATTCCTTCTTGCGGACATGCGGGTCGAGATGGCGTTTGCGGATGCGGATCGCCTTGGGCGTGACCTCGACCAGTTCGTCGTCTTGGATATAGGCGATCGCCTGTTCGAGCGTCATCCGGCGCGGCGGGGTCAGGCGGATGGCGTCGTCCTTGCCCGATGAGCGGATATTGGTGAGCTGCTTGGTTTTGGTCGGGTTGACCTCGAGATCCTGGGGCTTGGCATTCTCGCCGATCACCATGCCCTGGTACAGCGCCTCGCCGGGCGACACGAACAGGATCCCGCGATCTTCCAGCGTATTGAGCGAATAGGCGATCGCCTGCCCCTGCTCCATCGAGATCAGCACGCCGACCGGGCGGCCCTCGATCATACCCTTGTACGGCCCGTATTTCTCATAGACGCGGTTCATGATCCCCGTGCCGCGCGTGTCGGACAGGAATTCGCCATGATAGCCGATCAGGCCGCGCGAGGGGGCGGAGAAGGTGATCCGCGTCTTGCCGCCGCCCGAGGGCGACATGTCGGTCATCTCGGCCTTGCGGAGCGCCATCTTCTCGACGACCGTGCCGGAAAATTCGTCGTCCACATCGACGACGACGGTTTCATACGGTTCCTCGCGGCCGTCCGGTCCGTCGCGGAACAGCACGCGCGGGCGGCTGATCGAGAGCTCGAAGCCCTCGCGCCGCATCGTCTCGATCAGAACGCCGAGCTGCAACTCGCCGCGGCCGGCGACCTCGAAGGCGTCCTTTTCGGCGCTTTCGCTGATCTTGATCGCGACATTGCCCTCGGCCTCGCGTTCGAGGCGCTCGCGGATGACGCGCGATTGCACCTTGTCGCCGTCCTTGCCGGCGAACGGGCTGTCGTTGACCGCGAAGGTCATGGCGAGGGTCGGCGGGTCGATCGGCTGGGCGTCGATCGGCGTCTCGACCTCCAGCGCGCAGATCGTGTTCGAGACGGTCGCATCGGTCAGGCCCGCGATCGCGACGATATCGCCGGCTTTCGCGGACTCCACCGGAACCCGCTCGAGCCCTTCGAACGCCAGGATTTTCGTCGCCCGGCCGCTCTCGACGACCTTGCCCTCCGCATCGATAGCCTTGATCGGCATGTTCATTTCGAGCCGGCCGCTCTCGATCCGCCCGGTCAGCACGCGGCCCATGAAATTGTCGCGGTCGAGCAGGGTCGCGAGCATCCGGAACGCGCCGTCCGGATCGGCATCCGGCGCCGGGACATGCGCGACGATCGTTTCGAACAGCGGCGTCAGGTCGCCGTCGCGGACCGTATCCTCGCGGCCCGCATAGCCGGACCGCCCGCTGGCATAGAGGGTCGGAAAATCGAGCTGCTCGTCATTGGCGTCGAGCGCCAGGAACAGCTCGAAACATTCGTCGAGCACCTCGGCGGGGCGCGCATCGGGCCGGTCGATCTTGTTGACGACGACGATCGGCTTGAGGCCCAGCGCGAGCGCCTTGCCGGTGACGAACTTGGTCTGCGGCATCGGGCCCTCGGCGGCGTCGACGAGCAGGATCACGCCGTCGACCATCGACAGGATGCGCTCGACCTCGGCGCCGAAATCGGCGTGGCCGGGCGTATCGACGATGTTGATGTGGTGATCTTTCCACTCGACGCTCGTGCATTTGGCGAGGATCGTGATCCCGCGCTCCTTTTCGAGCTCGTTCGAATCCATCGCCCGCTCCTCGACGCGCTCATTGTCGCGAAAGGTGCCGGACTGGCGGAAAAGCTCGTCCACCAGCGTCGTCTTGCCATGATCGACATGGGCGATGATGGCCACGTTGCGAAGGCCCATAGGAAATCTCTCAATTGTCAGGAGCGTCGGATCAGTCGCGCCCTATATAGGGCTTTGTGCGCCGCAACAAGGGACTAGCCGAGCGGGTGGGCGATGATGTCCAGCACCTGTTCGGCGAGCCCCTCCGAGCCGATACCGAACGCGATCCGGCCCGCCATGACTGCGAGAAAAAGCAGCAGCACGACCATCCAGACGGCCATTACGCCGCCCGTAATGCGCCAGCTTTTCGGCGGCAGGCCCTGGAACAGGAACATCGCGATCCCGGCAAGGTTCACGCAAACCAGATTGGTCGCGAACAGGAAGAGCGCATTGAAACCGAGCGTTTCGTAACCCTTGCTGAAAAAGAGGCCCGCCGCGGCGAGCGGCGGCACCAGCGCAACGGCGATCATGACCCCGACCAGCGATAGCGAAGCGCCCCGGCTGAAGGCGAGAACGCCAGCCGCGCCGCAGGCGAGCGCCAGCGCGACATCGGCGGGCGAGACGATCGAGCGGTTCAGGAGCTCGGGCACCGTCGGATCGACCACGATCAGAAAGCCGAGCCCATAGGTCGCGAGCAGCGCGGCGCCCGCTCCGGTCGCCAGCGTGATCGTGGCCCGCCGCGCCATTTCGCCATTCCCCACCGTCGCGGCGAGCGCCATGCCCATCGTCGGTCCGAGCAGCGGGGCGATCACCATGGCGCCGATTACGACGGCGACCTGCCCGCTGCGCATTCCGAGCGCGGCGATTACCGCCGACAGGATCACGGTCAGCAGGTAGGACGGACGGATCGCGATGTTCTGCTCGATATCGTCGTAGATCTCGTCGGTGCTGATCCGGTCCCTGCTGAAAAAGGCCTCCAGTCGGGTCGGTGGCGGCAGGTCGGCCTCCGGCAAGGCGGTTTCAGCCGTTTCCTCGAGCGGCGGCAGCACGGCTTCGAGTGCGTTCACGGTGGTCGAAAAGCCCTCGGTTCCATCGAAATGCCGATTCAACTCGTCGAGCAGGCGCTCGACATAGCGTGGCTGGACGAGACAGGAGAATTTTTCACGCCCGTCCGGCACCGTCTCCGGCCAGAAACGGCGGCAATGCCGGGCGATGATGGCGCGCGCCATGTTCACCTTGTCATCCGGAACAATGATATCGACTAATCGCGCGGACATGGCCCCTCACCCGTCAGGAATTCCATTCTAGCCTTACGACCGCGCCTGTCGATCAAAACCGCCGGCTATCGCCTCACCGGCAAAGCACGCTAATGCGGCCCGATGCCGCGACTGTTATCGCTATTGCTGCCCGACCGCTTCATCATCGTCCTCCTGGCGATGGTCGGCCTGGCCGCGCTCCTTCCCGCGCGCGGCGCGGCGCTCGATTGGCTGGGCACGGTTTCGACAGTCTGCATCGTCACGCTCTTCTTCGTCCATGGCGCGCGCCTGAGCAGATCGGCTGTGATCGGCGGCTTTACACGGCTCAGGCTCCATCTGGTAATCGTTGCCTTCACCTTTCTCGCCTTTCCGCTGCTCGGGCTGCTGCTGACGACGCTCGCCGCGCCCCTGATCGACCCGGCCTTTATTCCCGGCATCCTCTTCCTTAGCGCGCTGCCGACGACCGTCGCCTCGTCGATCGCGATGGTCTCGATGGCGAAAGGCAATGTCGCGGCCTCGGTGATCGCGGCCGCGCTTTCCTCGATGCTCGGGGTGGTGCTGACGCCGCTGATGTTCGCGGCGCTCCTTTCGACCGCGGGCGCGCCGATCGACCTGTCGGGCATCGGCACGGTCGTGCTGATCCTCGCCCTGCCCTTCGCCACCGGCCAGCTGTTCCGGCCGCTCGCCGGGGCCTGGATCGAAGCGCATCCGGTCGTCGGCCGCACGCTCGACCGGCTGACGATCCTGCTCGCCATCTATGTCGCGCTGTCGGCGGCGGTCGGCGGCGGCCTGCTCGCCGGGCTCGGCATGAACGGGTTCCTGCTGCTGCTTGCGGCGATGCTGGCGCTGCTGGGGCTGGTGATCGCGGCGGCGATGCTCGCGACCCGCCTGCTCGGCTTCGGGTACGGCGACGGCACCGCCCTGCTCTTCGCGGCGATACAGAAGAGCGTGATTTCGGGCACGCCGATGGCGCGCATCCTGTTTCCCGGCGCCGAAGCCGGGCTGATCATCGTGCCGCTGCTCGTCTATTACGTCCCGATGATGACCGTTTCCGCCATCATGGCGGCGCGGATGGGCTCCGATCGTGAAAAAAAGACTGCGAACTGTTCCGAACAACCCATTCACGATTAAGGAACAATGCAACGATTGGTCCATATCGAAGCGAACAAGCGGAAATAGAGTTCTTATTCTTCTGCAATTTTGTTGCGGATCAGTGTAAAAACCCTGCTTGCGTATCATCGATTTCGATCGCCGACGCGCGAATGTCGTACGCACATCAACAGGGGACCATCATGAAAATTCGTACCGCAATTCTGGCCGCCACCGCCATCGCGGCCTCCGGCCTGACGCTATCGCAACCCGCCATGGCGCAGGAGCGCGTCATGGGCGAGATCATCACGGTCGGCTATCTCTTCTGCCCGCGCAACACAGTGGAAGCGGCAGGACAGCTGATGGCGATCAGCACGAACCAGGCGCTCTTTTCGCTGTTCGGCACGACCTATGGCGGCGACGGGCGCACGACGTTCGGCATTCCCGACCTGCGCGGCCGTTCGGGCATCAATCATGGCAGCCGGCCGGGCCTGACGCCGTTCCAGCAAGGCCAGAGCGGCGGGCGCGAGAATATCCAGCTCACGATCCAGAACATGCCGGCGCACAGCCATACCGGCCGCATGCGCGCGTCGAACACGGCCGCGACGATCGACAATCCGACCAACGCGGCGCTGGCCGACTTCAATGCCGCTCAGAATATCTATTCCCAGCAGGCGCCTGACGTCGCGATGGCCGCCAATACGGTCCAGACCGACAATACCGGCGGCAGCATGGCTTTCGACAGCCGCAATCCGTATCTCGTGCTCCGCTATTGCGTGGTCACGAACGGGATCTATCCGTCGCGGCCCTGATCGCGTTGGCGGCCGGGGCGGCGCCGGTCGCCCCCGTCTCCCGACGCGCTACAGCCACCAGCGGATGATCAGGGCGATCAGCGCCACGGTGCCCACGCCGAGGCCCCAAAGCGCCGCGAACCAGGCGAGCTTCCGCCAGAGCGGCCCTTCCGCACCGTTCCCGTTCTCAGTGATAGCCGGCCTCGTCGACCTTGCCGCGGAACACCCAATAGGCCCAGGCGGTGTAGGCGAGGATCACGGGCACGAGGATCGCCGCGCCGATCAGCATGAAGATCTGGCTCTCGCACGGCGCCGCCGCCTCGAAGATCGATACGCTGCCGGGGATCACGTCCGGCCACATCGAAATGGCGAGCCCGACCATGCTGAGCAGGAACAGGCCGAGCACCCAGAAAAAGGGCCGGTTTTCGTAATTATTCTCCAGATCGCGCCACAGCATGAACGCGAAGAACGTCACGAGCAGCGGCATCGGGACGGTGACCAGAAGCCCGGGCATGTCGAACCAGCGGCCATAATATTGCGGCTCGACGAACGGTGTCGCCAGGCTGACCGCGCCGATCGCGCCGAGCAGGACCGGGCTGAGCAGCAGCGCGATGCGCCGCGCCTTGTTGTGGAGCTTGCCCGTGCCCTTCATCACCAGCCAGCAGGCGCCGAGCATCGCATAGCCGACCACCAGCGCGACGCCGCACAGCAGGCTGAACGGCGTCAGCCAGTCCCACCAGCCGCCCGCATAGGCGCGGTCCTCGACCGCGATCCCCTGGAGCAGGGCGCCGAGCGTGATCCCCTGCGCCACGGTCGCGACCAGCGATCCGGCGGAGAAGCTGAAATCCCAGAAGCGGCGATGGCCGGGATCGCGCCAGCGGAATTCGAACGCCACGCCGCGGAAGACGAGCGCGAGCAGCATCGCGGTGAGGGGCGCGTAAAGCGCCGGCAGGATGACCGCATAGGCGAGCGGGAAGGCCGCCATCAGGCCGCCGCCGCCGAGCACCAGCCAGGTCTCGTTGCCGTCCCAGACCGGCGCGATGGTGTTCATCGCCATGTCCCGTTCCTGGCCGACGCGAAACGCCTTGAAGAGGATGCCGATGCCGAGATCGAACCCGTCCATCACGACATAGGCGCCGATCGCGAAGGCGATGATGCCGGCCCAGATGATGGTGAGAACGGGATCGCTCATTCGGCGCCCTCCTGCTTGTCCGGCCGGGGCTCGATGCCGTCCTTGTCGATGCCGGCGGCCGGGGTGATGCCCGCGGTCCGGATCGGCGCCTCGGCGACGCCGGTTTCGCCGGGCGCGGGCGGGTGGGACATCAGCTTGAGCAGATAGAGCGTCCCTGCGCCGAAGACGAAGAAATAGACGATGACGAAGGCGATCAGCGATCCCCCGACGGCCGGCGCGCCGATCGCCGAGACCGCGTCCTCGGTGCGCATGACCTCGTGGATCACCCAGGGCTGGCGGCCGACCTCGGTCGTGATCCAGCCGGCGATCACGGCGACGAACCCGGCCGGGCTCATCGCCAGCGCGAAGCGGTGCAGCCAGCGGCTCTCGTAGAGCGTCCTGCGCCAGCGCGCCCAGAGGCTCCACAGGCCGAGCGCGAACATCAGGAAACCGAGGCCCACCATGATCCGGAACGACCAGAAGACGATGCCGACCGGCGGCCGGTCCTCGCGCGCCACCGTGTCGAGCCCGTCCAGCCCCGCCTCGATATCGTGCTTGAGGATCAGCGAGCCGAGGCCGGGGATCGCGATCTGGTAGCGCACTTCCTCGGCCTCGCTGTCGGGAATGCCGAACAGGATCAGCGGCGCGGCGCGTTCATGGCTTTCGAAATGGCCTTCCATCGCGGCAACCTTCATCGGCTGGTGCTCGAGCGTGTTAAGGCCGTGCAGGTCGCCGGCGAAAATCTGGATCGGCGCGACGAGCGCCGCCATCCACATCGCCATCGAGAACATCTTTTTGACGCCCGGCAGGTCGCGGCCCTTGAGCAGGTGCCAGGCCCCGACCCCGCCGACGACCAAGGCAGTCGTCAGATAGGCGGCGATGACGGTGTGGACGAGGCGGTAGGGGAAGCTCGGCGTGAAGACGACGTCCCACCAGCTGCCGTCGAGCACATATTGGCCGGCCTCGTTGACCGCATAGCCGACCGGCGTCTGCATCCAGCTGTTGACCGAGAGGATCCAGAAGGCCGAGATCGCGGTGCCGATCGCCACCATCAGCGTGGCCGTGAAGTGGAGTTTCTTGCCGACCTTGTCCATGCCGAACAGCATGACGCCCAGGAAACCGGCCTCGAGGAAGAAGGCGGTCAGCACCTCATAGGCCATCAGCGGCCCGATGATCGGCCCGGCGCGATCCGAGAAGACCGACCAGTTGGTGCCGAACTGGTAGGACATGACGATGCCCGAGACGACGCCCATCGCGAAGGTGATCGCGAAGATCTTCAGCCAGTATTTGAACAACCGCAGATAGACGTCGTCCTTCGTCTTCAGCCACAGCCCTTCGAGGACGGCGAGGAAGCTGGCGAGGCCGATCGAAAAGGCCGGAAAGATGAAATGGAAACTGACCGTGAAGGCGAACTGGATGCGCGCGAGAAGCAGGGCGAGTTCGGCGTCGGCCATGCGCTCTATCTAGCCCTCGGGGCCCGGAATTGCAGCCCGGAAAATGTGCAAAATCAAACCCATCGGATGCAGCAAACGCAACCGCCCCTCACAGCCATTTGAGCTTGCGGAAGATCAGCAGCTCGATGACCAGCAGGACCGCCAGGGCCGCGCACGTGATCCAGAAGGCATCGCTATCCTCGACCCCCGGCATCCCGCCGACATTGATGCCGAGCAGGCCGGTGAGGAAACTCAGCGGCAGGAAGATCGCCGCGACGATGGAGAGGACGTAGAGGTTGCGGTTCAGCTGTTCGTTGAGCCGGTTGGCGACATCGTCCTTCAGCACGATCGCGCGTTCGCGCGCGGCGTCGATCTCCTCGATATGGCGTTGCGACCGGTCGGTCGTCTCCCGCAAGGTCAGCTTCTGCCGCTCGTCGATCCAGTCCGGCGCGTCGGCCATCATCCGGTTCAGCGCCTCGCGCTGCGGTCCGAGATAGCGGCGCAGGCCCACCAGCTCCTGCCGCAGATCGCCGAGTTCCCGGCGCAGGTCTTCGGGATCCCCCTCCTCGGCCTGCGCCTCGATCGCGTCCAGCCGGTCGTCATATTCGAGCACGACCGAACCGATCCGTTCGGTCAGCCGGTCGACGAGCTGGACGAACAGCTCGGCTATCGTTCTCGGCCCGTCGTCGCGCGCGATCAGCGTTTCGTAGAGATCGCGGACGGTGCGCAGTTTCTCCTCGCGGACCGTGATCAGCCGCCGGCCGTCGCTCCATATGCGCAGCGCGACCATGTCCTCGACCTCGCTTCCCGGGTTGAGATTGATCCCGCGCAGGATCGCGACGAACCCCTTCGCTCCGTGGAAGATGCGGGGCCGGGATTCGGCGCTCAGCATCGCGCTGGCCGTCGGCTCGGTCAGCCCGCCGGCGCCCGGCAGCCAGTCCCGCACGCGGTCCGCCGCGCCGTTGACGTGCAGCCAGAGCGGCGCGTCTTCGGGCGTCCAGCTCTCGACCCCGTCCCAGCCGAGCCGCTCCGCCCCGCCCGCGCCGTCGAGCGAACAGGCGAAGATGAGGCCTTCGGTCTCGTCGAGCGGGGCGCGATCGGTGAGATGGGCATCGGGTTCGGCCATTGCGCGATCCTAGGCCAGACCCGGCGAGACGCCAAATGACGCGAGATTCGGCGGTCGTGTATTTCGTCTCCGAACCGACAGGGAGCCGGTTCGCTTCAAAATTCCGTCATTGCGAGGAGCCGTGAGGCGGCGCGGCAATCCAGAGCCGCAAAGCGCGTCGCCGGCCGCTCTGGATTGCTTCGCTGCGCTCGCAATGACGAACACCGGAACAAGGAGATCGTCGCAAACCAGTTCCGGACCCCCGCACCCTGCTAGCCGAAGACCGACCAGCCGGTTTCCGCCACCAGCGCCTCGAGCGCGATCGAACCGACGGTCGACGTGCCCGCCTCGTTGAGCCCCGGCGACCAGACGGCGACGGCTCCCTCGCCCGGCGCGATGGCCAGCACGCCGCCGCCGACGCCGCTCTTGCCCGGCAGGCCGATGCGAAAGGCGAAATCGCCCGAATTGTCGTAATGGCCGCAGCTCATCATCACCGCGTTGATCCGGCGGCAGCGCTGCGGCGTGAGGATGCGTTCGCCGGTCACCGGATCCTTGCCATCGAATGCCAGGAACAGCGCGGCGCGGGCGAGCTGGCGGCACGAAAGCGCCAGCGCGCAATGGCGGAAATAGGCGGAAAGCACGACCTCCACCTCATTGTCGAGATTGCCGAAACTCGCCATGAAATGGGCGAGGCTGCGGTTGCGCGCGCCGGTCTCGCTCTCCGATTTCGCGACTTCGTAGTCGATATCGATGCTCTGGTCCTCGGCGTGATCGCGCAGGACGCGGAGCAGCGTCTCGATCGTCGCATCGGCATCGCCATTTTCGATCAGATGGTCGGTCACGACGATCGCGCCGGCATTGATCAGCGGATTGCGCGGAATGCCCTTTTCATGCTCGAGCTGGATGATCGAGTTGAACGCCGAGCCGGACGGTTCGCGCCCCACCCGCTTCCACAATTCGTCGCCCACCTTCTGCAGCGCGAGCGAGAAGGTGAAGACCTTCGAGATGCTCTGGATCGAGAAACATTCGTCGGCGTCGCCGATCCGGTGGCAGGCGCCGTCCCGGGTCGCGATGGCGAGGCCGAACTTGTCCGGGTCGACCGAGGCGAGCGCCGGGATATAGTCGGCGACCTTGCCGCCGCCCCGATGCGGCTCGACCGCGTCCGCCACCTTTTCGAGAATCCTGTCGAGGTCCATGCCCCGGTAATGCCGCCGAACGGGCGCAAAAGCCAAACATTATCGGCCGGTAGGTGACATATTGCACGAGGTGTATTATATCGATAACACGCACCTTGAAAAAACCGCGCCCGGACGGCATCTAGGAACCAGTCCGAGGAGAAGGAAAACACCCATGGCCACCACACCGGCGAACCAAACCACCACAGCCACCAAGGTCGATACGGGCCTGACGCTCGACGCGCCCGATCCCGTGCCGGCGGTGACCGCCGAAAAGGCGGCCGGCCTCGTGCCCGTCGAACCCGAAAAACAGGCGAAACTCGACGAGAAGGTCGACGGTTTCGTCAACGAACTGGTCGGGCTTGATGCCAACAGCCCCGAATTCGGCGAGAAGGTCGACCAGATCACCAATATGGGCCGCAAGGAAATCGCCGAGGCGGCCGGCCAGTCCAACCGCTTTCTCGACCGCCCCGTCCGCTCGATGGACGAGAATTCGGCGATCGGCACGGACCTTTCCGAACTGCGCCGCACGGTCGAGGATCTCGACCCCGGTTCGCGCGGCGACCTGACCTCGCGGCGCAAGCTGTTCGGCATCATCCCCTGGGGCAACAAGCTGCGCCACTATTTCGATTCCTACAAATCCGCGCAGAACCATATCGCGGCGATCCTCAAGCGCCTCGCCTCGGGCAAGGACGAGCTGATCAAGGACAATGCGGCGATCTCGGTCGAGCGGCAGAAGCTGTGGGACGCGATGGGCCGGCTCGAACAGATGATCTATGTCGCCAAGGCGCTCGACGCGAAGCTCGAGGAAAAGGCGGTCGAGCTGGAGACCACCGATCCGGAGAAATCGAAGGCGATCAAGGAAACCGCGCTGTTCTACATCCGCCAGCGGACCCAGGACCTGCTCACGCAAATGGCGGTGTCGGTGCAGGGCTATCTGGCGCTCGATCTCGTCAAGAAGAACAATGTCGAGCTGATCAAGGGCGTCGACCGCGCCTCGACGACCACGGTGGGCGCGCTGCGCACGGCGGTGACCGTCGCCCAGGCGATGACCAACCAGAAGCTCGTCCTCGGCCAGATCACCGCGCTCAACGAGACCACCGCCAACATGATCGATTCGACGGGCGAGATGCTGCGCACGACGACCGCCGACATCCATCAGCAGGCGGCATCCTCGACGATCCCGATCGAAACGCTGCAGCGCGCCTTCCAGAATATCTACGACACGATGGACGAGATCGACCGGTTCAAGCTTGAGGCGCTGGGTTCGATGAAGCAGACGGTGACTATCCTCTCCGACGAGGTCGAGAAATCGAAGGGCTATATCGCCAGGGCCGAAGGCGCGGCGAAAAGCCAGGCCACCCCGTTCGAAGCGATCGAGGGGTGATGATGGCCATTCCACTTCCGTTCGGGCTGAGCCCGTCGAAGCCCTGCCCTTCTCTTTCAGCGGCGCAAAGTGAAGAACGACCCTTTGACGGGCTCAGGGTGAACGGGTGTTTGGAGAATTATCCCGCATGACCACCAGCGACCGTATCCTCGCCCAGGCGGACGAGCTGCTCCGCCGCGTCTCGCCGCAGGCGCGCGAGCTGGCCCGCCGCCAGCGCCAGCGCCGCCAGCAGGCCTTTCTGCGCCGCCTGCGCCGCGGCATCCTGATCGCCATCGTCGCGATCGTCGGGATGACGGCGACCGGCCTGTTCCTGGGCAGCTTCGGCTTCGCCTGGATGATGCTGACCCTGCTCGTCACCTTCTGCGTGATGGTCGCGGTGCTGATTTCGGGCAGCGAGCCGGCGGTGACGCAGGAAAGGCTGATGGAGAGCGAACTGCCCGCCCTCCCGTCCAACACCGAACAATGGCTCGCGAAGCAGCGGCCCGCCCTGCCCGCCCCCGCCAACCGCAAGCTCGACGCGATCGCCATGCGGCTCGAGGAACTGCGCCCGCAGCTCGCCAATCTCGACCCGCGCGAACCGGCCGCCGTCGAAGTGCGCCGCCTGGTCGGCGTCGAGCTCCCCGAGCTCGTCGAAGGCTATAAGCGGGTTCCCGACCATCTCCGCCGCGACCCCAGCCATGGCGGCCGCACGCCCGAAAAGCAGCTCGTCGAAGGGCTCGACATCGTCGAGGACGAAATCGGCCGCATGACGCGGCAACTGGCCTCGGGCGAACTCGACGCGCTGGCGACGCAGGGCAAGTTCCTCGAACTCAAATATCGCGGCGACGAGGACATGCGGGACGAGGAAAAGACCTGACTGCGGCCTTTACGAAATCGCAATTCTGTAACGATTAAAGCGGTTTAGCGATGTTTGTTCTGTCGGAGAAGGTGATTCAGATGCCAGATGTCACCGGAAACAATCAATCGCCAGCGAATATCGAACAAATCGATGTTCCGGAATCCGAAATTCCGACGGATGGCACGATGCACGTCGTGCGGGATGGGCAATTCGACATACAGCCTACGACCTTGTTTTGCGCGGTTCCCGGGATCGTTCATCCAAAGCTCGCTGATCTCGGCATAACCACGGGCTCGCTGGGCGGTAAATCTTTAGCTGAGACGCTGAACGCGATGGGTCAGCCTGACTACTACAACGGATCGTCACGCTCGATACCTTCAAACTCTGCGCAGTCCCATGATCGTCGCACACACTTACATGGGCAGTGGTTTGGAGACCTAAATCGCGATGGTGGATTCCACAGATGCCGTATCACGGTGCGACAAGATGAAGCCGTTTGGCAGGGGACGGTCGAGCGCATCGGCAATTTCCATCCTGCCCTTGAGCGGATCAGTGTTCGATTCCTCCACGATGGCAATGACCTCGAGACTGAAACGCGAATACGGCGAACAAGCGGCTCAATAAATCGGGATTTCGTGGATATCTTAGAAGCTTTTGTAGATTTCATCTCGGAAGGGAGTAATCCGCCTTAGCGTCAGCACCTGAGGCTGTGATTCAAATCCCCGCATACCAGGCGTAGTCGCCGACATCCTCCCAATAGCCGCCCTTGCCGCCATGGATATGGTCGAAGCTCTCGACCGCCTCGACCCGCATCACGAATTTCGCATGTTTGTAGCCGAGCTGCCGCTCGATCCGCGCACGCAAGGGGGCGCCATGGGCTTCGGGCAGCACGTCGCCGTTCATGTCGTAGGCGAGGATCGTCTGCGGGTGGAAGGCGTCGATCAGGTCGATGCTCTCATAATAGGGCAGGTTCCGCCGGCCAAGCGTATCGGCGCAGTGGAAGACGATATAGTTGGCGGTATCGCGCAGCCCGGCCAGATCGAGGATGCGCGAGAGCGGCGTGCCCCGCCACTGGCCGATCGCGCTCCAGCCTTCCACGCAATCGTGGCGCGTGATCTGGGTGCGGCTCGGCATGGCGCGGAGCTCCGCGAGCGACAGCGAGAGCGGGCGGCGGACCAGCCCGTCCACCTGCAGCCGGTAATCGGCGAAATTGTTCGCGAGCATCGCCTGATAGTCGGCGCCCTGCGCGGTTTCGGCGGTCCGGCTGCCGTTCGCCCGGAAGCGCGGCGAGAGATCGGCCAGCGTGAATTCGCGGGCCAGCGCGTTGCGGTCGGTGATCAGCCGTTGCGCGCGCATCGTCAGCCCTTCGGACGAGGCGAGGATGGTCTTCACCCTATCGCTGCGGCTCCAGCTGTCGCAGCCGGCGAGCAGGACGCTGCTGCCGAGCCCGGCGATCAGTTTGCGGCGGTTGGTGACGATGCTCATGCTGCGGCCTCCTCGGCTGGGGCGGGTTTGGCCGCGCGATCCTTCGGCAGGCGGAAGCGGCCCGTGATCATCGAACGGATCTCGTTGAACGGCCCGGCGAGCACGACCATGATCAGGTGCACCGCGATGAAGGCGGTGATCAGGAAGGCGACGATGAAGTGGATCGAGCGCGCCGATTGCCGCCCGCCGAAAATGTCGAGCAGCCAAGGCCAGGCCGCGTTCATCGTCGGCGACATGGTGAGCCCGGTCAGCACGATCAGCGGCAGCAGCACGAACAGCACGATCAGGTAGCTGAGCTTCTGCAGGATGTTGTACTTCAGCGCCGCCGCGCCGGTCGGGAAACGCAGCCGGGCATGGTCCTTGATGTCGTGCCAGATATGCCGGAGCGACAATTCGGCGCGCCGGGGCGCGAGATCGCGCTGCACATGGCGGTTGCCGAAGCTCCAGGCCCAATAGGCGAGCCCCGCCAGCACGAAGATCCAGGCGAAGAAGAAGTGCCAGAGCCGCCCGGTCGCGAGGCTGTAATAGCCGGGGATCGTCGACCAGTGCGGGAAGGCGCGGGTCGAGATATCGCCGTCCGGCTCCGTCCAGCGGCCGAGCACGCCGGTCGTGTCCCAGCGCCGGTCGCCGATCTCGAGATAGCCGCGATCGTTCTCGCTGTAGATTTCGAGCCAGGCCTCGTCGAAATTCGCGCCATAGCTGCCCCAGTAGAGCCGGGGATGGGCGTTGAAGATCGACAGCCCGCTCATCAGCAGCACGACAATCGCGACCGCGTTGGTCCAGTGCCAGAGCCGGGTGGACAGCCGGTGGCGCCTTACCAGCGCGCCGGGCTGCGGCTCGGCCGCTTCGCTGTCTGCACTTGCCATCTGGACGCCCCTTTTTCGATGCGGTCGCCGATCCATTCGCACCATATGCCCGCGACGTTACAGGTCAAACCGGATGGAACAGTGTGCCGCGGTGCGCGTTGGCGTCGGACTATGGAGGTAAATCACATGAACAAGCCACTGCTTATCGCTCTTTCGCTGTCCGCCGGTCTCGGCCTCGCCGCCTGCGCGGACGGGGAAACCGCCACCGCCGAAGGCGAGACGGTCGAGACGAATGCGGACGACGCCTATGGCGCTGCGCCGGAAATGCCCGCCGATCCGCTCGCCGAAGACACGGCGCCGATGGCCGGTGCCGACGACGAGGGCTCGCGCCTCCGGGTCGGCCCGGATGGCGCCGAGCTCGACATCCGCGAAGGCAATGTCGATGCGAATGTCAGCACCGACGGCGATCCCTCGCTCGAAGTCGAATTCTAGGACGCGGACGGCCCGGGCGCCCGTGCGGCGTCCGGGCCGTCGCCGATATCGACGCATCGCGCCGCGTCGGAAACCGCCTATTCGGTCGGGAAAATCGAAAACTATAAGTTGGGGAATTTTCCCATTGTTCGGCGTGAACTCTCCGGTTTCGCAAGAACGCGAACCGCCAAGCTCCTGAAAAACAGCCATTTCCCATAATTGGCACGGCTCCTGCATAGTTATGGTCGTTACCGGCACAGGCCGGGACAGTGGAAACAGGCCAAGGTTCAGGAGACCGAAAATGAACAACCAACTCGGATTGCAGCACCGGCTCTTCGCCGTCGTCGCCGCGGCAGCGGTTTCGGCGATGTGCGTATTCGGCACGGTCGGCCCCGTCCAGGCGGGCGGCGCGAACGGCCCGGTGCAGATCGCGTCCTTCACCAGCCCGGGCGGCGTGGCCTAATGGCCACGCGGCTCGATCTGGCCCCGCTGGCCGCGGACTCGGCGCGCAGCTATGCGCCGGCGATCCGTAGCCAGGGCGCGCGGCTCTTCTCTCGGATGCGCGACATTCTCGCGGCCAATCTGAGCGAGATGCTCGATCACAGCCCGGAGCCGGAACAGATGATCCGCATGATCATCTGCGAAATGGAGGAAACGCTGGTCCATGCGCGCGCCTCTACCGCGCGGTTGATCGCGGATCACAAGGAATTGCTGGCGGCCCGGGACGGGCTGCGGAAGATTGCGGAAAGCTGGCACGAAAAGGCCGAGCTCGCGGTATCGCGGGACCGGGACGACTTGGCCCGCCAGGCGCTGGTCGAAAAGGGCAAGGCAGATGCGCGCGCGGCGGAAATCGCCGAGGAAAGCGACGCGCTCGCCAAGTCGATCGACGCCAACCATGCCGATATCACGCGGCTTCAGACGAAATTGAGCGAGGCCTGCCGCCGCCGGAGCAACATCCGCGCGCGCCTCGAATCCGCCGAAAACAGCATCCGCCTGCGCGAGATACTGAACGGCGGCGCACTGCACGACGCCTTTTCCCGCTTCGACGATCTGGAGCGGAAGGTCGATGCGGCCGAAGGCCATGCCGAAGCCGCCGCGCTCGGCGCCGAACCCGAACCGAACCCCGAGGACGACCCCGTGGTCGCCGCGCGGATCGACGCCGAACTCGAAGAATTGCGGAAGAAGACGGCCCGTCCGGCCGCCTAGAACAGGAAAGGGAAACTGGAGATGGGATATCGCTACGAAAGGAACGCCGTCGTCAAGCAGGAGCGCCGGGTCCTCGGCGTTTGCGCCGCGATCGGCAATTCGCTCGGCGTCCGGGCGCTCTGGGTACGGATCTCGGCGGTCGCGCTGACGATCCTTGTCACGGCCTGGATCATCCCGGCCTATCTGATCGCCGGCTGGGCGCTCCATCGCGCCAAAACCAACCGCCGCGCGCACTATGCGAGCGAGGCGCGCTATATCGGCGCCGAACGCCGCTATCTTTCCGAATCGAACCGCCTGCTCGCCCATCGCGACAGCGCGCTGTCCCGCGAGATCGACGCGCTCCGGTAACGCCCCGCCTGCCCGGCGCCGCCGCGCCGCGACGAAGATCCGTGCCCGCTCGCATCGACGGCGTTCGGGCCATGGGCGAAATCGCGATGTCGGGAAAAGCGGCCCGCTGGATGCCCCGCGTGGATTCGAACCACGATTGACGGAGTCAGAGTCCGTAGTCTTACCATTAGACGACGGGGCAACCGGGAGGCGGCGACATAGGCAGCGCCGCAAATCCTGTCAATCCGCTCCGCTTGCCCTTTCGCGCTTCTTTGCGCTAGTCTGACTTCCAAGTACCGGCGGCATCAGCCGTTCCGGAAAACATAAGAGTCAGAAGAAGTAACCGGCGTGGACGACCATATCGCCAGCCCCGATCCGCAGACCGGCCCCGGCCCGGGCGCCGCGGACAATCGTCAGCACCGCCACACCCCCCGCAACGGCCACAAGTTCCCGAGCCGGCGCAGCTATGGCGCGCTCGATCTCGGCACCAATAATTGCCGGCTGCTCGTGGCCCGACCGGCCGAAGACGGGTTCACCGTCATCGACGCCTTTTCGCGCATCGTGCGGCTCGGCGAAGGCCTGTCGAAGACCGGACGGCTCAGCGACGCGGCCATCGACCGGGCGATCGCGGCGCTCTCGATCTGCGCCGACAAGCTGCGCCGCCGCCATGTCAGCCTGTCCCGCTCGGTCGCCACCGAAGCCTGC
>NZ_JBQLZM010000143.1:0-44820 GCF_052168275.1 Parasphingopyxis sp.
GGCGACGACCAGCTCGGCGGGCTCGCCGCGGACTTCGGCGATCTGCCGGGCGGCCAGATGCTCGGCGCGGTTCGAGATCAGGCCGTTGGCGGCGATATAGGCGAGCACGATGGCGCAGGCGGCGATCGCCGGCCGCCGCCAGTTGGCCCGCCCCCGCCGTTCCCGGCGCAGCGACAGCCACAGGGCGGTCCCGAGCGCCGCCCAGACCCAGACATCGATGATGAACAGCGTGTCGCCATAGACCCATCGGCCGGAAAAGGGCTCGAGCAGGCGGATGCCGTAATTGTTCAGATAATCGAGCGCCGGATGGCTGAGCGTTCCGATATAGGCGAGCGCCAGCAGCCAGCCCTTATGGATCGGCAGGCGTTTCTCCGGCCGCTTGCCGCGCCGCGCCTGCCACCGGTCGAAGGCGATCATGATACCGGTGAGCAGGATCGGCAGAATCAGCATCGCCAGCGGCCCGTGCGTAATCCCGCGCCGGATCGCCAGATGCTGATGGCCGCCGAGCAGCGTCGCGACGGCGTCGATGTCGGGAATGTTGGCGGCGATGACGAGCGTCGCCATGCCGAGGCCGGTCTTCTTCTTGAGGCCCATCTGGCCGAGGACCGCCCCGGCCAGGCTATGGGTCAGATTGTCCATCGGGGACTAAAGGTCCGGCCCGTCCTCACCCACCGACCAGGTCTGGCCGTGCTCGATCAGCGCCTGGAGATCGGCCTTCTTGCCTTCCGATACCCGCTTCTTCTGCTCGGTCAGCACCTGGTTGAAGGTCGGGCGCGGATCGTCATAGACGACGCCCAGCGCCATCGGATATTCGCCGAACGGCATCTCGACGAGCATATAGGCGAGCGTGTGGTTGGTCTGGTCGTGGCGCAGCACGCCGGCGGCCTGCCAGTCGCCGTCGACGACATCGACGACGATCGGTTTCAGATGCTCGGGATGCTCGCGGTCGATCGCCAGGCCCTTGGTGCCGTTGGCGAACAGCAGCGGCTCGCCATGTTCGAGCCAGATCTGCGTCTCGGCGGCGGTCTTCTTGTTCGTGAAGTCCTCGAACACGTCTTCGTTGTAGACGATGCAGTTCTGGAAGATTTCGACGAACGCCGTGCCCTTGTGCGCATAGGCGGCCTTGAAGGCGTCGGTCAGCTTCTTGTTGACGTCGATCCCGCGGGCGACGAAGCGCGCGCCCGAGCCGAGCGCGAAGGCGCAGGGATTGACCGGCCGGTCGACCGAGCCGAACGGCGTCGACGGGCTCGTCGTGCCGGTGCGCGAGGTCGGCGAGTACTGCCCCTTGGTCAGGCCGTAAATCTCGTTGTTGAAGAGCAGCACCTGGCAGTCGACATTGCGGCGCAGCAGGTGGAGCATGTGATTGCCGCCGATCGACAGGCCGTCGCCGTCGCCGGTCACCAGCCAGACGTCGAGCTCGGGATTGGCGAGCTTGACGCCGGTCGCGATCGTCGGCGCGCGGCCGTGGATCGTGTGGAAGCCGTAGGTTTCCATATAATAGGGAAAGCGCGACGAGCAGCCGATGCCGGAGACGAACACGGTGTTGGCCGGATCGGCGCCGAGTTCGGGCATGGTCCGCTGCACGGCCTTGAGGATCGCATAGTCGCCGCAACCCGGGCACCAGCGCACTTCCTGATCGGTTTCCCAATCCTTGAGCGTCGTCTCGACGGGGGTCATGTCGTTCATTCTGCTATCCTTCGGTCCGGGCGCAGAGATAAGGGCACGCCCTGTTCAAACTGCCGTCACCCTGAACTTGTTTCAGGGTCCACCGTTCCATCAGCACCGTCTTCGCAGCAGGAAGAGTGGATGCTGAAACAAGTTCAGCATGACGATCTTGGCTTGAGCCGGCTTTGATTGCCCGAACATCCATCGCTGTCCTCAACTGCTCCACAGGAAATAGACGATCGCCAGAACGACGACCAGCATGACCACCAGCGGGGCTACGCTTTTGGGTTTCTCATCCACCGAGATGCTCCTCGATCGCCGCCTCGATCTCGGCGATGCGGAACGGCTGGCCCGACACCTTGTTCAGCGGCCGGGCGTCGACCAGATACTGGTCGCGCAGCACGGTCTTGAGCTGGCCCTTGTTCATTTCGGGGACCAGGATCTTGTCGTAGCTCTTGAGCAGCGCGCCCAGATTGCGGGGCAGCGGCCAGATATGGCGCAGATGGATCTGGGCGACGCTGCGTGCCCTGGAGCGGGCGCGGGCCACGGCCTGGTGGATCGGGCCGTAGGTCGATCCCCATCCGACCACGGCGAGCGTCTCGCCCGCCTCGCCGAGATCGACCTCCTGCTCCGGCACGTCGTCCGCGACGTTCAGGATCTTCTGCGCGCGCAGGTCGGTCATCTCCTGATGGTTCTCGGGCGAATAGTCGATATTGCCGCTGTGCGATCCCTTCTCGATCCCGCCGATCCGGTGCATCAGGCCCGGCGTGCCGGGTTTCACCCAGGGCCGGGCGAGCTTTTCGTCGCGGCTGTACGGGTTGAAATGCTCGCCCTCGCCCGGCGCATCGTCGTGGAAGGAAACCGGGAACGGCTCGAACGTATCGACATCCGGCATCTTCCACGGTTCCGCCGCATTGGCGATATAGCCGTCGGTCAGCAGCATCACCGGCGTCATGAAACGGGTGGCGATGCGGCACGCCTCGATCGCGCACTCGAACGCGTCGGACGGCGAGCGCACGGCGATCACCGGCATCGGCGCATCGCCGTTGCGGCCGTAGACCGCCTGGTAGAGATCGGACTGTTCGGTCTTGGTCGGGAGGCCGGTGGAGGGCCCGCCGCGCTGCGAATTGACGATGACGAGCGGCAGCTCGGTCATGATCGCGAGCCCCATCGCCTCGCCCTTCAGCGCGATGCCGGGGCCGGACGATGACGTCACGCCGAGCGACCCGGCATAGCTGGCGCCGATCGCGGCGCCGATCGCGGCGATCTCGTCCTCCGCCTGGAAGGTCGTCACGCCGAACTGCTTGAGCCGCGAAAGATGGTGGAGGATCGCCGAAGCCGGGGTGATCGGATAGCCGCCGAAGAACATCGGCAGCCCGGCGAGCTTCGCCCCCGCGAGCAGGCCGAGCGAAATCGCCTCGGCGCCGGTGATCGTGCGGTAGAGGCCCGGTTCGGCCGGCGCCGCATCGACATGGCGCGGCTGGAAGGCGTAGCCGAGCTCGGCGGTCTCGCCATAGGCGTGCCCGGCATTGAGCGCGGCGATATTGGCCTCGGCGATTTCGGGCTTTTTCGCGAATTTCGCGTTCAGCCAGTCGACGATCGGCTGGCGCTTGCGGTCGAACATCCAGAGCGCCAGGCCCAGCGTCCACATATTCTTGCAGCGCAGCGCTTCCTTGTTGCTGAGGCCGAACGGCTTCACCGCTTCCAGGGTCATTTCCGACATGTCGAGCGAGAGCAGCTGCCATTTGGCCAGCGACCCGTCCTCGAGCGGGTTTTCGTCGTAACCGGCCTTGGAGAGGTTGCGGTCGCCGAACGCGCCGCTGTCGGCGATGATCAGCCCGCCTTCGCGCAAATCGCCGACATTGGTCTTGAGCGCCGCCGGGTTCATCGCGACGAGCACGTCGGGCGCGTCGCCTGCCGTGCGGATCGCATGGCTGCCGAAATGGATCTGGAAGGCGGACACGCCGAACAGGGTGCCCTGCGGCGCCCGGATTTCCGCGGGAAAGTCGGGGAAGGTCGCGAGATCGTTGCCCGCCAGCGCCGTCGACAGGGTGAACTGCCCGCCGGTCAGCTGCATCCCGTCGCCGCTGTCGCCCGCGAAGCGGACGACGACCGAGGCCGCGTCCTCGGGAGCGTTGTGTTTGATCGGTTTCGCCGCGCTGGCCATCAGTTTACTCGCATTGTTCCTCGTCGGTCTTCCTATGCACAGCCGGGACGCGGAACAAAATAGAAAAAATCGATAGCGATTCAGCGATACTTCGCCGCTTCTCCGGCCGTTTCACCGGGCCGCCTCGTCGGCCAGCGCGAGGATCGTCCGCACATGCCGCGCCGCGACCTCGCCATGATCGTCGCCATAGCCGCCGCCCAGCACGCTGGCGAGCGGAACGCCGCGCCGTCGCGCTTCGGCCATCACATGGCGGTCGCGCGCCTCGAGGCCGGCATCGCTCAGACCCAGTCTGCCGAGCCGGTCGTCGCGATGCGGATCGACGCCCGCCTGGTACAGGATGATCTCGGGCCCGAACTGATCGAGAACCGCCGGCAGCGATTTTTCCAGCGCCGCCAGATAGCCATCGTCTCCCAGCCCATCCGGCAGGCCGATATCGAGCGAGGAGCGCGCCTTGCGGGCCGGGAAATTCTTCTCCGCATGGACCGACAGGGTGAAGATGTCGGGCCGTCCGGCCAGCAGCACGGCCGTCCCGTCGCCCTGGTGCACGTCGCAATCGAGGACGAGCACGCGGCGCGCGCGGCCTTCCGCGACCAGGCGGTTGGCCGCGACCGCCAGATCGTTGAGCACGCAATAGCCGGCCCCGGTATCGGGCAGGGCATGGTGGCTGCCGCCCGCGCCGTTCGCCGCATAGCCATGTTCGAGCGCGAGGCAGGCGGCGAGCCATGTCCCGCCCTGGGCGAGCAGCGAGCGTTCGCGGATGGCGGGCGTCACCGCGAAGCCGATCCGCCGTTCCTTCGCCTGCGGCACCGCCGCGGCCATCACCTCGTCGACATAATCGGCGTCGTGCACGGCCTCGATCCATCGGCGCGGCATCGGCTCGGGCGCATGGACGGCGGCGGCCCGCCCGCTGTCGGCGAGCGCGTCCCGGACCAGCCCGTATTTGTTGAACCGGAAGGCGCTGCCCTTCGGCGCGGGCGCGACATAGCCGGGATGATGGACGAAATGCAGCATCGGAAATGCATATAGGCGCTTCGTCGCCGACGGACTATGACCGGCGCTCCATGCACCGGCCCCTCGCCTCCCACGACCCGCGCGCCATCTGGTCGATCGCCATTCCCGCCATGGCGACCAATGTCGCGACGGCGCTGATCGGGATCGCCGATATCTGGATCATCGGCCAGCTCGGCGATGCCGGGGCGCAGGGCGCGGTGGAGCTCGGCGCGCGGCTGCTGATGAGCCTGCTCGTCGTGTTCAACTTCCTCAAGACCGCGACGACGGGGCTCACCGCCCAGGCCGCCGGGCAGCGCAACGAGCAGGAGAAGATGGCCGCGCTGCTGCGGGCATCGGTCATCGCGCTGGCGATCGGCCTGATCCTGCTCGCGACCAAGCCGCTGACCGTGCCGCTCGGCCTCGACCTGCTCGAGGCGGGCGACGAGGTGCGGGCGGACGCGGCGCTCTATATCGACATCCGCTTCTGGGCGGCGCCGGCCTGGCTGCTCAACGCGGCGCTGGTCGGCTGGCTGATCGGGCTGCGGCGCGTGCGGACCGTCCTCGTCGTCGAGGTGGCGGTGAACCTGATCCATGTCGGGCTCGGCGTGCTGTTCGTGCTGGTCTGGGACATGGGCGTTGCGGGGATCGCCTATGCGACGCTGATCTCGGAAACCGGCAAGCTCGCCATGCTGCTCGTCGCCCTGCTGCCCAGCGCCCGGTTTTCGGCCTTCGCCGCGGCGGCGCGCCGGCCCGACCTGTGGGAGGCCGGTCGGATGGGCGCGCTGTTCCGCGTCAACCGCGACCTGTTCCTGCGCACCCTGCTGCTGACCGCGGCGATCCTGCTCGTGACCCGCCAGGGCGCGATCCAGGGCACGACGATCCTCGCCGCCAACGCCATCCTCTTCCAGATGTTCATGCTGACCGCGCTGCTGCTCGACGGGTTCGAGAATGCCGCGCAGGTGCTCTGCGGCGAGACGATCGGCGCGCGGGACCGGGACGGGTTCGACAAGACGGTGCGGCGGATCATGCTGCGCGGCATCGGAACCGCGCTGATCGTCACCGCCTTTTTCGCCGTCGCGTCCGGCCCGTTGGTGGCCAGCTTCTCGACCGATCCGGCGGTCGTCGGGACCGTGCTGCGCTACGATATCTGGCTGCTCGCCCTGCCGCTCGCCGGCGTCGCCTCCTTCGTCATGGACGGGGTGTTCGTCGGCGCGACCTGGACGCGGGCGATGCTCGGCACGATGGCCGCCGCCTTCATCGCCTATGGCGCGATGCTCTGGCTGACGACGCCGCTCGGCAATCACGGCCTCTGGCTGAGCTTCACCGTGTTCCTGCTGATCCGCGCGGCCGGCCAGTTCCTGCTGACCCCGCGACTTGCCGCCCGCACGTTTGCGCCTATAACGGCCGAAAAATAGACGACATCCGGAGATACCCGATGGCCCCAACGACACCCTATGTCCGCCCCGACGTGCAGATGATGCTCGACCTGCTGAAGGCGCAGGAAGGCCCGAAGACGCACGAAACCGATCCCGCGACCGCCCGCGCGCTGATGGACATGGTCTTCACCATGGCCGAACGCCCGGCCGGCGAACTGGCGGTCAAGCGCGATTTCACGCTGCCCGGCCCGGCCGGCGACATCCCCGCCCGGCTCTACGACCCGCGCGAGAGCCGCGAGCCCGGCCCGGTCGTGGTCTTCTACCATGGCGGCGGGTTCGTGATCGGCAATCTCGAAACCCATGACGGGCTGTGCGCCGAAACCGCGCGGACGCTGGACCTGCCGGTGGTGTCGGTCGACTATCGCCTCGCGCCCGAAGCGCCCTTCCCCGCCGCGCCCGACGACTGTGTCGCCGCCGCGCGCTGGATTGCGACGAGCCCGGACGAGTTGGGCCTCGACGTCACCGGGCTGATCCCGGCCGGCGACAGCGCGGGCGGCAATCTTGCCGCGGTGACCTCGCTCGCACTGCGCGACGAACCGGCGGACGTTCCCGTCATCGCGCAATGGCTGATCTATCCGGCGACCGACATGAGCGCCGGCGGCGGCTCGATGGACGATTTCGCCGAAGGCTTCCTGCTCGAAGCGGCGACGATGGAATGGTTCGGCAATCATTATGCCGGCGACGAGACGGACTGGCGGCTCAATCCGGTGCTCAAGGAGACGGCGGGACTGCCGCCGACCGTACTGGTGACCGCGGGTCTCGATCCCCTGCGCGACCAGGGCCGCGAATATGCGGGCAAGCTGATCGCCGGCGGCGTCCACACCGTCTATCGCGAGGCGAGCGGCAATATCCACGGTTTCGCGAACCTCAGGAAGATCATCCCCTCGGCGCATGACGATGTCGTCGCCTGTCTCGACGCGCTCAAGCTGATTCTCGCCGAAGTCGGGGCCGAGGCCACGCCGGAACAGGCCGCCGCCGCCGAATGAGCAAGGGCGAAGGCCTGCCGTACCGGCCCTGCGCCGGAGTGATGCTGCTGAACAGGGACAGGCGGGTTTTCGTCGGCCAGCGGACCGATCATCGCGAGCATGAATGGAGCGGCGCGTGGCAGATGCCGCAGGGCGGGATTGACCCCGGAGAGGCGCCGGAAGAGGCCGCCTTTCGCGAACTCGAGGAGGAAACCGGCATCGCGAGCGCCAAGGCGACGCTCGTCGCGCAGGCCTCGCGGGAACTGATCTACGACCTGCCCGAGGAACTGATCGGCAAGGTCTGGAAGGGCAAATATCGCGGCCAGCGGCAAAGCTGGTTCCTGATGCGCTTCGAGGGCGCGGATTCCGACGTCAATATCGAGACCGCGCACCAGGAATTCCGCGCCTGGAAATGGGCCGAACCCGCCGAACTGCCGGGCCTGATCGTGCCGTTCAAAAGGCAGCTTTACAAAGAGCTTCTGGCCGAATTTTCAGACTATTTGTGAGATCGCCTGCGGCTCTGGATTGCTTCGTCGCTCCGCTCCTCGCAATGACGATGCAAACTGGACCGGTTACTCGCCCTTCACCTTGCGCCGATAGGCGTGGAGCAGCGGCTCGGTATAGCCGCTGGGCTGCGCGGCGCCTTCGAACACCAGCGCGCGGGCGGCCTGGAAGGCGATGCTGTCCGGGTTCCCGGTCATCGCCACATAGGCCGGGTCGCCGACATTCTGCGCGTCGACCTTGGCCGCCATGCGGGAGAGCGCTGCATCGACCTCCTCGGTGCTGCACACGCCATGGTGGAGCCAGTTGGCCATGTGCTGCGAGCTGATCCGCAGGGTCGCGCGGTCCTCCATCAGGCCGACATCGTGGATATCGGGCACCTTGGAGCAGCCGACGCCCTGGTCGATCCAGCGCACGACATAACCGAGAATGCCCTGCGCATTGTTGTCGAGCTCCTCGCGGATTTCGTCCGGCGACCAGTTGGTGCCGTCAGCCAGCGGAATGGTGAGGAGTTTTTCCAGCGGCGGGATCGGCTCGTCGGCCAGCTCCTTCTGCCGTTCGAACACGTCGACGCGATGATAGTGGAGCGCATGCAGGGTCGCGCCGGTCGGGCTCGGCACCCAGGCGGTGTTCGCGCCGCTCTGCGGATGGCCGATCTTGGCCTCCATCATGTCCGCCATCAGGTCGGGCGCGGGCCACATGCCCTTGCCGATCTGCGCCTTGCCGGAAAAGCCGGCGGCGAGCCCGATGCGGACGTTGCGCGCCTCATAGGCCTGAAGCCAGTCCGCCTCCTTGATCGCCGCCTTGCGCATCATCGCGCCGGCCCGCATCGAGGTGTGGATCTCGTCCCCGGTGCGGTCGAGGAACCCCGTGTTGATGAAGACGATCCGGTCCTTCACGGCATGGATACAGGCGGCGAGATTGGCGGACGTCCGGCGCTCCTCGTCCATCACGCCGACTTTCAGCGTGTGCCGGTCGAGCCCCAGCATGTCCTCGATCGCGTCGAACAGCCGGTCGGTGAAGGCGCATTCCTCGGGCCCGTGCATCTTGGGCTTCACGATATAGACCGAGCCGGCGCGGCTGTTGCGGTATCGCCCCAGCCCTTTGAGGTCGTGCATCGCGATCAGGCTGGTCATGATCCCGTCGAGAATGCCCTCGGGCGCTTCCGATCCGTCCGGCAGCAGCACCGCCGGATTGGTCATCAGATGTCCGACATTGCGGACGAACAGCAGGCTGCGACCGGGCAAAACAAGTTCATCCGTTAGTCCTGAGCCTGTCGAAGCCCGTTTCTCCGCCGATAGACGTCCTTCGACGGGCTCAGGACTAACGGGCGTGTATCGCCGGTCTTCCGCGAGCGCGCGCGTCATCGTCCGGCCGCCCTTGTCGAACTCCGCCTCGAGATCGCCGCGCATCAGGCCGAGCCAGTGGCGATAGGCGAGCACCTTGTCCTCGGCGTCGACGGCCGCGACCGAATCCTCGAGATCGACGATCGTCGTCAGCGCCGCCTCGACGATGACATCGGCGATACCGGCGGGGTCGGTCTTCCCGATCGGATGATCGCGGTCGATCACGATTTCGAGGTGCAGGCCGTTGTGGCGGAACAGCATCGATTCGCCGTCCGTTCCGACGAGCTGGGCCGGGTCCTGCAGATCGGGCGCGCCGCCCGCATAGTCGGTCCAACTGCCGCCAGCCAGCGGCAGGAATTCGTCGAGCAGGTTGCGCGCCGCCGCGATCACCTGCGCGCCCCGTTCGGCGTCGTAACCGCCCGGCTTCGGGCTGCCGGGCAGCACGTCGGTGCCGTACAGCGCGTCGTACAGGCTGCCCCAGCGCGCATTGGCGGCGTTCAGGAGGAAGCGGTCGTTGAGCACCGGTACGACGAGCTGCGGCCCGGCGATCCGCGCGACCTCGTCGTCGACATTCTTGGTGCCGATGGTGAAGGGACCGGGTTCCGGGACGAGATAGCCGATCTCGGTCAGGAAGGCGCGATATTCGCCCATGGCGATGGGCTGGCCCTTGCGCGCCTCGTGCCACGCGTCGATTCGCGATTGCAGCTGCTCGCGTTTTTCGAGCAGCGCGCGGTTTTCGGGCGCGAAATCGCGATAGATCGCCGCAGTGCCGGCCCAGAAATCGTCGGCCGCGATGGCGAGCCCGTCCAGCGCCTCGGTTTCGACGAAGCGGGCGAGACGCGAATCCACGCGCAGGCCCGCGCGTTCGACATGGTCAGACATGGATACTCCCTGTTCGCACGGCGGTTCGCCGTTATTCAACAAGATCCGGGGAGGAGCGAGTGGGCGTATGCCGTGTCGGGATTGGGGATGCAAGGTGGTGACGCACGGCCCGTCCCGGCCTAAGGCGGTCGCGATGACACAGATGACGAAAGACGAACGCGACGCCCTCGACCGCGCGGCGGCAGAGCCCATGCTCGACCAGACCGAGCGCTGGGCGAAGATCAACAGCGGCTCGGCCAATCTGGGCGGACTGGCGCGCGTCGCGGGCGAGCTTGCCGATGCCTTTGCGGCGCTCCCCGGCGATCTCGAACTGGCCGATCCGGTAGCCGGCGAGATCGTCCGGCCCGACGGGTCGGTGGTCGCGCGCGAGACGGGCCAGAATTTGCACGTGACGGTCCGCCCGGAGGCGCCGGTGCAGGTGCTTCTCACCGGCCATATGGACACGGTGTTCGGCGAGACCCATCCGTTCCAGGACCTGACCTGGCTCGACGACAACACGCTGAACGGCCCGGGCGTCACCGACATGAAGGGCTGTATCGCTCTGATGCTCTCGGCGCTGAAGGCTGTGGAAGTGTCGCCGCTGGCCGAACGGATCGGCTATGAGGTCGTCATCAATTCGGACGAGGAGATCGGCTCGCCGGGCTCGGCGGCGCTGCTCGCGCGGGCGGCGAAGGGCAAGCTCGCCGCGCTGACCTACGAACCCGCGCTGCCCGACGGCACCTTGGCCGGCGCGCGCGGCGGCAGTGGCAACTGGTCGATCGTCATCACCGGGAAAAGCGCCCATGCCGGCCGCAACCCCGAAGAGGGGCGCAGCGCGCTGCTCGCCGCGGCGGAACTCGCGCTGAAGCTCGAAGCGGGGATCGGGCCGGGGCTCAAGGTCAATCCTGCGAAGATCGAGGGCGGCGGCGCGAACAATGTCGTGCCCGATCACGCCGTGCTGCGCCTCAACATGCGGCCCGAGACGCTGGAGGATCAGGAACGCGCGCAGACGCTGCTCGACGAAGCGATCGCCGAAATCGGCGCGCGGCGCGAGGTTGCCATCCATGTCCATGGCGGCTTCGGCCGCCCGCCCAAGCCGATCGATCCGGAGGCCGAGAAGCTGTTCGGGCTCGTCCGGGAATGCGGCGCCGATCTCGGCCTCGCAATCGCCTGGAAATCGACGGGCGGGGTATGCGACGGCAACAATATCGCGGCCTGCGGGGTGCCCGTCGTCGACACGATGGGGGTGCGCGGCGGCGCGATCCATTCGCCGGACGAGTTTCTGATTGTCGATAGCCTGCCGGAACGGGCCCAGCTTTCCACGCTGGTGCTGCTCCGGCTCGCCCAGAGGGGAAGATTATGAGTTTCGTTGTCCGGGCCGCGCGCCGCGACGATGTCGACCAGCTGTACGAAATGGCCAAGCTGACCGGGGGCGGATTCACCAACCTGCCGCCCGACCGCGCGGCGCTCAACGAGAAGCTCGCCCGGTCCGAAGAGGCGTTCGCCAAGACCGGGGGCGAATCGGCCAACGACCTGTTCCTGCTCGCGCTCGAAAACACCGAAACCGGACAGGTGCGCGGCACGGCGCAGATCTTCGCGGCGGTCGGCAAGCGCTGGCCCTTCTACAGCTATCGGATCAACACCTATACGCAGCACAGCCAGGAGCTCGACCGGACCTTCACCTCGAAAATCCTGTCGCTGACGACGGATTATGAAGGCGCGTCGGAGGTCGGCGGGCTGTTCCTCCATCCGGGCGAGCGCGCCGGCGGGCTCGGCATGCTGCTCGCGCGCAGCCGATACCTGTTCATCGCGATGCATCGCGAACGGTTCGGGGAGAAGGTGATCGCCGAGCTGCGCGGCGTGATCGACGAGGCGGGCGGATCGGCCTTCTGGGACGCGCTGGCGGGCAAGTTCTTCGGCATGTCCTTCCAGGAAGCCGACGAGTTCAACGCGCGCAACGGCCACCAGTTCATCGCCGACCTGATGCCCAAACATCCGATCTATCTGAACATGCTGCCCGAAAGCGCGCGCTCGGTAATCGGCGTGCCGCATCCGTCGGGACGCGCGGCGATGCGGATGCTCGAAAAGGAAGGCTTCCGCTACAATAACTATATCGACATCTTCGACGGCGGCCCGACGATGGAAGCCGATATCG
This sequence comes from Parasphingopyxis sp., assembly GCF_052168275.1. Taxonomy (GTDB): domain Bacteria; phylum Pseudomonadota; class Alphaproteobacteria; order Sphingomonadales; family Sphingomonadaceae; genus Parasphingopyxis. The sequence continues at coordinate 12,087 of NZ_JBQLZM010000143.1, forward strand.
ACCGGGTGAAGAGCGTCGCGGAATCGCGCGCGGCGACGATCGCGGCGGTCGACGGCGGCGACGCGACCCAGTCGCTGGCCGCCACCGGCACGCTCGAGACGTTCCGCTGCTGCTATGCCGCCATCGTGATGCGCGGCGACCAGGAGGTGGAGATCGACGCGCAGGCGGCGAAGATGCTGAACGCCGATACCGGCGCCGCGATCCGCTACGTGCCGCGATAGGGGACCGGCGTCATGGCTTTGGCAGAGATCAATTTCGACGGCATCATCGGTCCGTCGCACAATTATGCGGGGCTCAGCCTCGGCAACCTCGCCTCGGCGAAAAATGCCGGGCGGATCTCGGAGCCGCGGGCGGCCGCGCTGCAGGGCATCGAGAAGATGCGCGCCAATATCCGGCTCGGACTGGCGCAAGGCGCGTTCCTCCCGCAGCGGCGGCCCGACACCGCCTGGCTCGAACGCCTGGGCACCGACGCCGCCCGTGCCGGCCCGGCGCTGCTCGCCAACGCCATGTCCGCCTCCTCGATGTGGACCGCCAATGCGGCGACCGTATCGCCCGCGCCCGACACCGGCGACGGCCGTTGCCACCTGACGTCGGCGAACCTCGTGACGATGCCGCACCGCAGCCATGAATGGCCGGAAACCATGGCGCAGCTTCGGACCGCCTTTGCGGACGCAGCGCATTTCGCCATTCACGACCCGGTGCCCGCGCCGTTCGGCGACGAGGGCGCGGCGAATTTCATGCGGCTCGCCTCGTGCCATGCCGAGCCCGGTATCGAGATCTTCGTCTATGGCGAGAGCGGCGGCCCCTTTCCCGCCCGCCAGCATGTCGAAGCCTCCAAGGCGGTCGCGCGCAAGCACCGGCTCGATCCCGACCGGACGCTGTTCGTCGAACAGTCGCCCGCCGCGATCGCCGCCGGCGCCTTCCACAACGACGTCGTCGCCGTCGCCAACGAGACCGTCCTGTTCTGCCACGAACAGGCCTTCACCGAGCCCGCCAAGTTCCATGACGGGCTGCGCGCGCTGATGCCGGACGTCGTCATCGTCGAGGTGCCCGCGGACCGGGTGTCGCTTCGGGAGGCGATCAAGACCTATCTGTTCAACGCCCAGCTCGTGACGCTGCCCGAGGGCGGGATGGCGCTGATCCTCCCGACGGAATCCCGCGAAAGCGAAGCCGTCTGGACCTGGCTGGAAGAGATGGTCGCGGGCAACGGGCCGATCCGCAAGCTGATCCCCGTCGATGTGCGCCAGTCGATGGCGAATGGCGGCGGACCGGCCTGCCTGCGCCTGCGCGTCCTCGCCGATCCGGGCACTGTCGATCCGCGTTTCCTGATGGACGAACCCAAGCTCGACGCTATCGCCGAGGTGATCGCGGCGGAATGGCCGGAGGCGATCGACGGCGGCGCGTTGAACGACCCCGCCCTGTGGGACCGGATCGCGAGCGCGCGAAAGGCGCTGTACGAGACGCTGTCCCTGACCGAACTGATCTGAACGCCATTGTCGGATTAACTTACAGTTTACCATATTCCTTAAAGACGGAATCCCGGATTTCCGGGATTGGCACGGCAATTGCTTAACACTTTCCCATGTGGAATCGCGTTGCCCGGCTGTTCGTCATCAAGACCCGTTTCGAAGCCTATCTGATCATCTACGCGCTCGCGGTCGGCGCGACGGCCCGCGGCCAGCTCTACATGATCCAGTATAAGGGACCAGCCGGCATCGTACTGGCGCTGTGCTGTACGGGCGCGGTATTTCTGGGCGGCGCGAAGATATTGGACGCGACGCCGAAAAAGCCCGGCCGCCAGCGTGTGCGCAAGCTTGTCGAACGCTGGCACGGCCAGCGCTGAATTCAGCGCCGCAGTTCCGCCATCAGCGAGAACAGCCCGACGATATCGGGCGCCGACCTGTCGCCGCGATATTCGCGATAGAGCGTGTCGACATTGACCGCGATCCGCTCGGCATCGATCCAGCTCGCATAATCGCCGAGCGCGATGTCGTGCGCCGCGTCGCGGACCGAAAGGCCGGCGTCGAACCGTCGGCGCGCCTCGCGATCGATGAAGCGCAGATATTCCTGCACCTTCCGCACGTCCGCCTTGTCGGCGATCGGCCCGTGGCCGGGAACGATCGCCTCGACGTCCATCGCGAGGATCCGGTCGCAGGCGGCGATCCAGTTGCCGACCGGTCCCGCCCACATGATCGGCGTGCCGTCGATGAACAGGATGTCGCCGGTATAGACGATCCGGTCGTCGGGCAGATGGACGAGTACGTCGCCCGCCGTATGCGCCGGCCCGACCTCGATCAGCGACACCCGCTTGTCGCCGACCGTCAGGCCGAGCTCGCCGGAAAAGGTTTTCGTCGGCGCGCGCTCGGCGACGTTCGCGAAATCGAAATCGCCGAATATGTCGAGCAGGTACCGGCCGGTCGGGCCGAGGCCCGGCGCCGCGGTCATCATCGTGTGGAGCATCGCCGCATCGACCTCCGCCATTTCCCTGGCGCTGGCATCGGAGGCGATGATCTCGGCATGGCGGCACAGCCCGTTGCCATGGGTATGGTCGCCATTGGCATGGGTGTTGACCACGGTGCCGATATCGTCGCCGGACAGGCCGGTCGCGTCGGCCATCGCGCCCAGCATCTCGGCGGTCAGCGTGGCGTCGAACAGCGTGTCGACGAGCAGCGACTGGTCGCCGTCGACGATCAGGCCCGAGTTCGACCAGCCCCACCCGCCGTCCGGCTGCAGCCAGGCCCAGTTTCCCGAACCCAGATCGTGGAGACCGCGACGATAGGACCAGTGCGAAGATGCCGTCATGTCCACGCCTCATTAACCGTTTTCGGATAGCGGTACAGGCTCGATGCTAGATGTTGCGCGGCTGCAATCAAGCCACTAGGCCGCACCAGCAACGGGTTTTGGCTCAGGGGGCCCTTTTATGCGGCGAGGAATTATTTTGGCCGGAGGGTCGGGAACCCGTCTCCACCCGTTAACCACGTCCATCTCGAAACAGCTGCTGCCGATCTACGACAAGCCGATGATCTATTATCCGCTGTGCACGCTGATGCTGGCGGGCATACGCGAAATCCTGGTCATCACCACGCCCCGGGACCGCGATCAGTTCGAACGGCTGCTCGGCGACGGGAGCCAGTGGGGAATCTCGCTGTCCTATGCGGTCCAGCCCAAGCCGGAAGGTCTGGCGCAAGCCTTTCTGATCGGCGAGGAGTTCATCGATCATCAGCCATCGGCGCTGGTCCTCGGCGACAACATCTTCTTCGGCGGCGGGCTCGAAAGCCTGTTGCGCTCGGCCGCGGCGCGCGACGAAGGCGCGACCGTGTTCAGCTATGCGGTGAACGATCCGAGCGCCTATGGCGTGATTTCCTTCGACGCGGACGGCCGGGCCGAAACCATCGAGGAAAAACCGGCGCAGCCGAAGTCGCACTATGCGGTCACCGGGCTGTATTTCTACGACGGACGGGCGAGCGAATTCTCCCGTTCGCTCAAGCCCTCGCCGCGCGGCGAGCTCGAAATCACCGACCTCAACCGGGTCTATCTGGAAAATCAGGACCTTTATGTCGAAACCATGGGCCGCGGCTATGCGTGGCTCGACACCGGGACCCAGGCCGCGCTGACCGATGCCAGCCAGTTCGTCCGCATCATCGAAGACCGGCAGGGGATGAAGATTTCCTGTCCGGAGGAAATCGCCTGGCGCAAGCGGTTCATCACCACCGAACAGTTGCGCGATCTCGGCCGCGCGCTCGATAAGAGCGGCTATGGCGACTATCTGCTCCGGATCGCGGACGAGGCCGGATGATGCATATCGCTGCGACCGAGATCGCCGATGTGAAATTCGTCGAGCCCAAGGTATTCGGGGACGATCGCGGCTTCTTCATGGAAACGTGGCGCGAGGATGTGTTCGCGGAAGCGGGAATTGCGGGGCCCTGGGTCCAGGACAATCACAGCCGATCCGCCCGGCACGTCCTGCGCGGCATCCACTATCAGATCCGGCAGCCGCAGGGAAAACTGGTCCGCGCCACGCGCGGGCGGATCTACGACGTCGCCGTCGACCTGCGGCGCTCGTCGCCGACGTTCGGGCGGTGGATCGGCCGCGAGCTGAGCGAAGACAACAAGGCCATGATCTGGGTGCCGCCGGGCTTCGGGCACGGCTTCCTCGCACTGTCGGAGGGAGCCGAGATCCAGTATAAATGCACCGCCTATTACGCCCCGGAACATGACCGGACGATCCGCTGGGACGATCCCGACATCGCGATCGACTGGCCGCTCCCGGACGGCCAGGATCCGGTCCTGTCCGAGAAGGACGCGGCGGGCCGCCCACTGTCAGCCGCCGATCTGTTCGAATGAAAGCGCTGATTTTCGGCGCGAACGGTCAGCTGGGTCGGGCGCTCCGCCTGACGCGGCCGGCCGCATGGGACGTGACGGGGCTGACCCGGCGGGAGGTCGACATCACCGATGCCGATGCCGTCGACCGTTCGATCGCGGCGACCCATCCCGACATCGTCGTCAATACGGCGGCCTATAACGCCGTCGACGATGCCGAAGGCGCGGCCGAAACGGCCTTCCGGATCAACGGCGAAGCGCCGGGCGGGATCGCCCGGTCATGCGCGCGTCACGGCGCCCGGCTGATCCATATTTCGACCGATTATGTCTTCGACGGCGCCGGGGACACGCCGTTCGCACCGGATTCCGCACCCGATCCGCTCAGTGTGTACGGCCGCTCGAAACGGGCCGGAGAAATCGCCGTTTTGGACCAATCCGACGGCCTGGTTCTGCGCACATCGTGGCTGTATGCCGGCTATGGGCGGAATTTCCTGACGACCATGCTGCGGCTGATGAAAGAGCGCGACGAGCTGGGTGTCGTCGCCGACCAGACCGGAACGCCGACACATGCCGAAAGCCTCGCACGCGCGATCTGGGCGCTGGCAGGGGCCGAGGCGTCCGGGATCCACCACTTCACCGATCGCGGACAGACGACCTGGCACGGCTTTGCAACGGCGATCGAGGAGCGGGCGCGCCGGGCGGGAGTGATCGACGGGTGCCGCATCGTGCCGATCACCACCGCCGACTATGCGGCCGCCGCCGCCCGGCCGCCGTTCAGCCTGCTCGATTGCCGGCAGACCTGGGCGATCACCGGCGAACCGCGCGCCTGGGACACGGAGCTCGATATCGCCCTGGACATATGGAAGGCTTTTCGATGAGTGTGATACTGGTCACCGGCGGCGCGGGCTTTATCGGCGCCAATTTCGTCCGGCACTGGCGGGCCACCCACCCGGCCGACGCGGTCGTCGTTCTCGATGCGCTGACCTATGCCGGCAACCGCGAAAGCCTGGACGGGATCGACGGCGTGGAGCTGGTCGAGGGAGATATCCGGGATTTCGACCTGGCGCGAAAGCTGCTCGCCGAACGGGAGATCGACCGCCTCGTGCATTTTGCCGCCGAGAGCCATGTCGACCGGTCGATCCACGGTCCCGACATCTTCATCGAGACCAATGTGCTCGGCACGCTCAGCCTGCTCAAGGCGGCCAAGGCGGTCTGGCTCGACACCGGCAGCGGCCGGCCGCATCGCTTCCACCATGTGTCGACCGACGAAGTCTATGGCACGCTCGGTCCCGACGATCCCGGTTTCAGCGAAACGACGCCCTATGCGCCCAACTCGCCCTATTCGGCGTCCAAGGCGAGTTCCGACCACATCGTCCGCGCCTATCACGAGACCTACGGACTGGACGTCACGACATCGAACTGCTCGAACAATTACGGGCCGTTCCAATATCCCGAAAAGCTGATCCCGCTGTTCCTGATCAACGCGCTGCACGGCAAGGCGCTGCCGATCTACGGCGACGGAATGCAACGGCGGGACTGGCTGCACGTCGGCGATCATTGCCGCGCGATCCAGGCGGTCGTCGAGGACGGCAAGAGCGGCGAGGTGTACAATGTCGGCGGCGGCGCCGAACTGCCCAATCTCGAGCTGATCGACCGCATCTGCGCGACCGTCGACCGGCTGTTCGAAACCGATCCCGGCCTCGCCGAACGCTTTCCCGAAGCGCCCGCCGCCAGGGGCCGCCCCAGCGATTCGCTCAAATCGCATGTCGAGGACCGGCTCGGGCACGACCGGCGCTACGCGATCGACGACAGCAAGATCGCCGCCGAGCTCGGCTGCCGCCCGGTCAGGAGCATCGACGAGGGGCTGGAGGAAACCGTCCGCTGGTATCTCGCCAACGAAGCCTGGTGGCGCGCCGTGATGGCGCGGCAGGCGGCGGAATAGGGAGAATGGCGCGCCCGGAAGGATTCGAACCTCCGACCCCCTGATTCGTAGTCAGGTACTCTATCCAGCTGAGCTACGGGCGCGCGGGAACGCGCCATGTAGTCGGACTGGCAAACGGGCGCAACCCCGTTGCGGGCAAAAGCCGCACCGCCTAGAGCGAAACCATGATCATGCGCAGCCCGCTTCCCCTCGCCATCCTGCTCCTCGCCGCCTGTGCCGGCCCGGAAGGCGAGGCTCCGTCTCTCGCGCCCCGGCCGATCGAGGGCATATTGGACGAGCCGGTCCGCGCGATTGCGCCGGTCCCCTCGGCAAGCGACGCGGCGCTCGCCGCCGAGATCGACGCGCTCGTGCGCGACGCCGAATCCGGGGACCGCGCCTTTGCCGAAGCCTATCCGGCGGCGCAGGCCGCGGTCGCCGCCGCGGCCGGCAGCGGGATCGAGAGCGAGGCGTGGATCGAGGCGCAGCTCGCCGTGTCCGCGCTCGATTCGACGCGCACCGGAACGACGCGCGCGCTCGGATCGCTCGACGCGATTCTCGCCGAACAGGCGACGACCGGCGAACCGGCAGAAACCGAACGGCTGCTCGCGGCGCGCGAACGCGTCGCGACGCTCTACGAAGGACAGGTCGGCCGCTACGAGGCGCTGAACGGCCGGCTGAGGACCCAGTAGCTCAGGAGTCCGCCACCGCGCCGGCATGGAGCGGCGCGAGCTGCGCATAATGCATCGTGCCGAGATTGTTGATCGCCTGCTGCTGCTCGGTCAGGTCGCGCATCTTCTTGGCCGGGCGCCCGCCCCACATCTCGCCGGCCTTGATGATCTTGCCCGGGGTCAGCATCCCGCCCGCCGCGATCATCCCGCCGCTTTCGATTTCGCAGCCGTCCATGACGATCGCGCCGAGGCCGACAAAGCTCTTGTCGTGCAGTTTGGTGCCGTGGATCATCGCCATATGGCCGATCAGCACGTCGTTTCCGATGATCGTCGGCGTTCCCGGATGTTCGGGCCCGTGATCGCCGTCGCAATGGACGACCGTTCCGTCCTGGATGTTCGATCGCTCGCCCACTTCGATATAGTTCACATCGGCGCGCAGCACGCAATTGTACCAGATGCTCGATCCCGCCCCGATCCGCACATCGCCGATCAGCCGGCAGCCGGGCGCGACGAACGCCGTCTCGTGGATCTGCGGCGTCTTGCCGTTGAACGGGATGATGCTGACATCTTTCATGCTTTGGCTTCCCCTTGTTCGAATTCCCTGCGTTTCGCCGCCCATCGCCCGCGGTCGATGCGATAGACGATGCCGTGCCCGAGTTCGGGACCCCATTCGTCGTACCAGTGATCGAGGTCCGTGCGGCGTTCCATGCCGAGCCGTTCCATCAGGCGCCAGGAGCCTTCGTTGCCCCGGACGGTAAAGGCGGTCACGAAATCGGGATCGAAGGCGTCGAACGCATGGTTCATGCTCGCGACCGCCGCTTCCCGGGCATAGCCCTTCCCCCAGGCATCCTCGCGCAACCGCCATCCGATCTCGACCGTGCCGGGATCGGGCAGCACGCCGTCGTCATCCACCTTCTTGAGCCCGCAAAAGCCGAGCAGTTCCCCGTCTTCCTTCCGCTCGACCGCCCAGAAGGTGTGGCCATGGTCGCGCTGCCAGCGGATCAGCTTGTCGATCATCTCGTCGGTCTTCGCGCGCGTCTGCACGCCGAGCAGGTAGCGCATGACATTGGGCCGCGAATTGACGTGGGCATACATCGGCTCGCGGTCCGCATCGCGCCAATCGCGCAGGATCAGGCGTTCGGTTTCGATGATCGCGGTCAAGCCGGACGCTCCATCGCATAGACGACATGGCGATTGATCGGGCTATCCGGATCGAGCTTGGGATGATCGAAATCGAGCTCGGGCCGATGCGTCAGCCCAAGCTTTTCCATAAGATTCCGGCTCGGCGCGTTGATCGTGGCCGTCATCGAAACGATGCGCGGTACGTTACTCTCGGCCCAGATCCAGCCCATGCACGCCGAGGCGGCCTCGAAAGCCAAACCACGACGCCAATAGGGCCTGGCGACGCGCCAACCAATTTCGAGATCGCCTTCTATCGGACATTCGAAGTTCACGAACTGGAATCCGGCGAAGCCGATAAACGTGCCGTCCTCCTTATGCTCCAATGCGAACAGGCCCAGGCCATGCTCGTCGAAATGCGTGGCGATGCGGCCTGCCGCCGCATCGCTTTCCTCGCGGCTCTGCACGCCGGGGAAGTAGCGCATGACTTCGGGGTCGGCGTTCATCGCCGCAAAGGGCTCGCAATCCGCATCGCGCCATTCGCGCAGGATCAGGCGGTCGGTCTCGATGATCATCGAGGCTGATTATACGGGAACGGCTCGACTACCAACCCCGTCATTGCGAGGAGCCGAACGGCGACGCGGCAATCCAGAGCCATGCACGCTATCGCTAGCTGCTCTGGATTGCTTCGTCGCCCCGAAACGAGTTCGGGCCTCCTCGCAATGACGGCGATGGCGAAATTCAGTCGACCATCAACCGCGCCGCGTGAAGCGCATGATAGGTGAGGACGCCGGACGCCCCTGCCCGCTTGAACGCCAGCAGCGTTTCGAGCACCAGCGCGTCGCGGTCTCCCGCCCCGGCGGCAGCCGCGGCCTCGATCATCGCATATTCGCCCGACACCTGGTACGCGAAGACCGGCACCTCGAACCGTTCCTTCACCCGGCGGACGATATCGAGATAGGCGAGCCCCGGCTTCACCATCACGCTGTCCGCACCCTCGGCGATGTCCAGCGCGACCTCGCGCAGCGCCTCGTCCCCGTTCGCCGGGTCCATCTGATAGGTCTTCTTGTCGCCTTTCAGCAGCCCGCCGCTGCCGACCGCGTCGCGGAACGGTCCGTAAAAGGCGCTCGCATATTTGGCGGCATAGGCCATGATCTGGACGGTGGTGTGCGCATCGTCCTCCAGCGCCTCGCGGATCGCGCCGACCCGGCCGTCCATCATGTCGGACGGCGCGATGATGTCCGCCCCGGCGCGCGCCTGGTTCAGCGCCTGTTCGACGAGCACCGACACCGTATCGTCGTTGCGGACATAGCCGGAATCGCCGACCAGCCCGTCCTGGCCGTGCGAGGTGTACGGATCGAGCGCGACATCGGTGAGGATGCCGATATCCGCGCCGAGCGCGTCCTTGATCTCGCCGATCGCGCGGCACATCAGATTGTCGGGATTGAGCGCCTCCGCGCCGTCGTCCGAACGCAGCTCGGGCGGCGTGTTCGGGAACAGCGCGACGCACGGGATGCCGGCGTCGGCGGCCTCGCGCGCCCGGTCTGCGATCCGGTCGACCGGCCAGCGCGACACGCCGGGCATCGTCGCGATCGGCTGTTCCTCCTCGCCATCGGTGACGAAGAGCGGCCAGATCAGGTCCGACGGATGGAGCCGGTTCTCGGCGAACATCGCGCGCGACCAGGCCGTGGCGCGGGTGCGGCGCAGGCGGAGGGCGGGATAGGCGGCGTGTGACATGGGGAGCGGTTTAGCGGGGAAGACGGAAAGGGACAAATCCTCATCCGTCATTGCGAGGAGCCCCGAACCCGGTTCGGGGCGACGAAGCAATCCAGAGCAGCTAGCGACATTGCCCAGTGGCTCTGGATTGCTTCGCTACGCTCGCAATGACGGGCGACGCTCAACCGTAAACGGCGATCTCGACCCTGAGTCCGTCCGGATCCTTGAAGAAGACGGCGTGGTCGTCGTCGAAATGCTGGATGTCGGGAACCTCGAACCCGGCGTCCGCCATGCCAAACCGCACAGCCTCCAGCGCCTCGATGTCCGGCGCAGTGAAACCGAGATGGTTGAGCCCGGCCCCGAACCGTTCATAGGGCCGCGTGTCGGGTTGCGCCTCCCGCAGATCGACCGCGAGCCCCTCGCCATTCGCCCAGATATGGTCGCGCTGCCTGGTGAAGCCGATCAGCCCGAGCAGCGCGTCGTACCAGCGCGTACTCGCCGCGATATCGCGGGCGAGAATGACGATGTGATCGAGCTTCACGGGCCGCCTAACCGAGCCGCTCGAGCGCCGCCCTCAGCCGGTCGGCCTCGGCCGTCTTCTCGGCATGGTCGGCGCGCGCCTTCTCGACCGCCTCGGGCTTCGCCTTTTCGACGAATTGGGGATTGGAGAGCCGCTTGTCGAGCGAACCGGCCTCCTTCTCGGCGGCTTCGAGCGATTTGGTCAGGCGCGCCTTCTCGGCGTCGAGATCGATCACGCCCTCGAGCGGGATGATATAGGTCGCTTCGTCGACCGGGATCTGCGCCGCGCTACCTCCGGGCGCCGGCTCGGCACTTACGGATTCGATACGCCCGACGCGCGCCAGCGCCGGCCCCTGTCGCGCAAGGCGCTCCAGCGTCTGCTCCGACGCGTCGCGGACGTGCATCGTCAGCTTCGCACCCGGCGGAATATTGAGTTCCGAGCGCGCCGTGCGGGTATCGCCGATCAGCCGTATCAGCCAGTCGATCTCCTTCACCGCCTCTTCGTCCATCGCACGCGCATCGGCGACCGGCCATTTCGCCGTGATCAGCGGATAGCCGTCGCGAGCGCCCATCTTGCTCCACAGCTCTTCGGTGACGAAAGGCATGAAGGGGTGGAGCATGACGAGGATCTGGTCGAGAACCCAGCCCACGACCGATTTGGTCTCGTCGTCGATCTGGCCTCGTTCGTCGTCGCTCACGACAGGCTTGATCAGTTCCAGATACCAGTCGCAGAAGCGGTCCCAGGTGAAATGGTAGATGGTGTTGGCCGCGCCGTCGAAGCGCAGGTCGGCCAGCGCGAGGTCGAGCTTCTGGATCGTCTGGATCGTCTCGGCGATAATCCAGCGATTCACCGGTTTCTCCGCTTCGGGCGCCTCGAGCGTCGCGCTCGCGCCGATGCCGTTGGCCTGGCAGAAGCGCGCGGCGTTCCAGAGCTTGGTCGCGAAGTTGCGATAGCCCTCGACGCGCTTCTCATCCATTTTGATGTCGCGGCCCTGGCTTTCCATCGCCGCCATGAAGAAGCGCAGCGCGTCCGCGCCATACTGGTCGATCAGCCCGAGCGGATCGACGGTATTGCCCTTGGACTTGGACATTTTCTGCCCGTCCGCCGCGCGGACCAGACCGTGGAGATAGAGGGTCTTCCAGGGCGCTTCGCCCATGAAGTGCATCCCCTGCATCAGCATCCGCGCATCCCAGAAGAACAGGATATCGAAGCCCGAGATCAGCACGTCGTTGGGATAATGGCGGGCGAGCTCGGTTCCGGGCTTCGCGCTTGTTTTTCCCGTTAGCCCTGAGCTTGTCGAAGGGCGACTATCGGCAGAGAGACGTGCTTCGACAGGCTCAGCACTAACGGTTTCGTTGTCGGTCGCATCCTCGGGCCAACCAATGGTCGCGAAGGGCCAGAGCGCGGAGGAAAACCAAGTGTCGAGGACGTCAGGATCCTGCCAAATGCCAAGACGCGCACTTACGAAACCGTCGCGCGCCTCACTATGGCTGTCGACAAACTCCAACTTGAAGCCGTTTTCCATCTCCAGATCGAGTCCGGCATCGGAGTAACGCTTTTTCGCTTGCTCCATCGCCTCTTCTGCGCTGTTTGCCACGAAGACTTCTGGTTTGGCAGACCAAGTTCGTTCGACAATATTTTCGAGATTCGGAAGCTCTTCGATCCAATCCAGAGGCTCACCTTCTTGATGATCGTCGGCGTATCCGATTGGAGGCCCATACCACGCCGGAATCCGGTGGCCCCACCAAAGCTGGCGCGAGACGCACCACGGCCGGATATTCTCCATCCAGTTGAAGAAGGTCTTCTCCCAGCTCTTTGGGACGATATTGACCTTGCCCTCGCGCACCGCCTTGATCGGCGCCTGCGCCAGCGTTTCGGCATCGACATACCATTGGTCGGTGAGCATCGGCTCGATGACGACGCCGCCGCGATCGCCGAAGGGCTGCTGGAGGACCTTGTCCTCGACCTTGATCATCAGCCCTTCGTCGTCGATGTCGGCAACGACGCGGACGCGGGCGTCGTAGCGATCGAGCCCGCGATATTCGTCTGGTACGAGGTTGAGCGCATCGATCTCGGCGGCGCTCGCTTCGGCGCCCTTGGCGATCTCGACCGCGCGGGCGGCGGCTTGCGCATAGGGCGCGCCGTCGGTCCGCATCGCCGCCACTTCGTCCATCAGCCGATACATCGGGATGCCGGCGCGCTGCGCGACCTCATAGTCGTTCTCGTCATGCGCACCGGTAATCTTGACCGCGCCCGAGCCGAATTCCCGATCGGGATACTCATCGGTGATAATCGGGATCAGCCGGCGATGCTCCTTGGGGCCGACCGGGATTTCGCAGAGCTTGCCGACGATCGGCGCATAGCGGGCATCATCGGGATGGACGGCCACGGCACCGTCGCCGAGCATCGTTTCGGGGCGCGTCGTGGCGATCGAGATATAGTCGCGCTCCTCTTCAAACACGACGTTGCCGTCAGCGTCGCGCTCGACATAAGTGTAGGTTTCGCCGCCCCCGAGCGGATATTTGAAGTGCCACATGTGACCCCGCACCTCGCGCGCCTCGACCTCGAGGTCGGAAATCGCCGTGCGCAGCGCCGGGTCCCAGTTTACGAGCCTTTTGTCGCGATAGATCAGGCCGTCATTGTAGAGATCGACGAACACCTTGGTGACGGCTTTCGTGAAGCCCTCGTCCATCGTGAAGCGTTCGTTCGCCCAGTCCATCGAGCAGCCGAGGCGGCGAAGCTGACGCGTGATCTGGCCACCCGACTGCGCCTTCCATTCCCAGACATGCTCGACAAAGGCCTCACGCGGCATCTCGGTGCGCTTGACGCCCTGGCTGGCGAGATTGCGCTCGACGACCATCTGCGTCGCGATCCCGGCATGGTCGGTGCCGACGACCCAGAGCGCGTCCTTGCCCAGCAGCCGCTGGTGGCGGACGAGAATGTCCTGTAGCGTATTGTCGAGCGCATGGCCGATATGGAGGCTGCCCGTCACATTGGGCGGCGGGTTGACGATCGTGAAGGGTTCGGCCCCGTCCCGCTCGGGGCGGAACAGGCCCTGCTCCTCCCAATGGGCATACCAGCGCGCCTCGATGGCCGCGGGATCGAAATGTTTGGGTAGTTCGCTCATGGCGACCAGCCGTTAGCAAGGCGCATCGCGCCGCGCCACAGGCTTTTCGCCGCGTCAGTCCTTGCCGAGCGCGTTGCGGATATGTTCGTCCAGCTCTTCCATCAGGAACGGCTTCAGCACGACGTCATATTTGCCGAGGCTGTCGATCGTGATCCGGTGATGCGGAAAGCCGCTGATCAGGATCGTTTTGAGGCCGGCCATCTCCTTGGCGAATTCGGCGACGTCCGCGCCGCCCAGCTCGCCGGGCATGACGACGTCGGCGATCACGATATCGATATCCGGATTGGTCGCCAGCACATCAAGCGCGGACGTGACGTCCGACTTGGCGATGACCGAATAGCCGCACTCCTCGAGCATCTCGCGCGTCACCTCGGCGACATCGGGCTGATCGTCGACGAGCAGGACGGTTACCGGCTCATCGGTGCGGTTCGGCTGTTCCGAGCCGGCGAGTTTCTGGAGGAGTTTCGAAAATGCCATGACCGTCCAACGGCTCGGACGGCCGGGGGTTCCGCGCCTGTCCGGACAAAGAATCGGCACCGTTAACGCTTGCCGCCGCCTCGCTCGCTCCCGCGCCGACGCATTGCGAAATTCGATACGGATATCAGCGCGGTAAGCAGGGCACGGCGGCTTCCGGTCCGTTACGCCGCACGGTTTCCGGGAGATGGACAAAAAGGGTTTACGGCGCGTTTACGCTTTCGGTCGGCCTATTTGCCGGCCAGCGCGGCGCGGATCCGGGCGCCCAGCTCTTCCATCCGGAACGGCTTGAGAATGACGTCGAACCGGTCGAACTGGTCGCTCGGGATCGCCTTGTCCGCATATCCGGTGACGAGCACGGCCTTGAGCCCCATCTCTTCCTGCACGCGCTTGGCGAGGTCCGCGCCGTTGAGCGAACCGGGCATCACGATATCGGTGAGCAGCAGGTCGATATCGTCGCGCTGATCGAGCAGATCGAGCGCTTTCTGGGCGTTGCTGGCGTACACGACGGTATAGCCCAGCTCTTCGAGCATGGCCTGGGCCACTTCGGCGACTTCCTCCTGGTCTTCCACGAACAGGATCGTTGCGCTGCCTTGCTGGTTTCCGTCGTCTGTCACAATCACCCCTTTCGACAGTTACTAATGAATATCTGGTTAGCGTTTTGGTTCCCTCGGCACGCGGGCGGATTACTCGGCCTGTGCGGCGTCAGGACCGGTCCATCGCGCTACCCATTCATAAACCGCGCGGTGCCATTGGAGGCTGTTGCGCGGCGAATTGACCCAGTGATTCTCGTCCGGGAAGACGAGCAATCGGGACGGAATGCCCTGGCGCTGCAGGGCGGTGAAGGCGGCCAGGCTCTGGCTGTAGGGGATGCGGAAATCCCGCTCGCCATGGATTACCAGCATCGGGGTTCGCCAGTTTTCGACATGGTGGACCGGGTTCCAGCGCTCATAGGCCTCTTCCCGCTCATAATAGGGGCCGCCGAAATCCCATTCGGGAAACCACAGCTCCTCGGTCGCATAGTAGAAGGGCCGCAGGTCGAACAGGCCGGCATGGTTGACCAGACAGTCGAACCGCTCGGGCCAGTTGCCGGCGATCCAGTTCATCATATAGCCGCCATAGGAGGCGCCGAGCGCGCATACGCGATCGCCGTCCATCCACCCGTTCGCTTCCAGCACAGCGTCTAGGCCGAGCTGCAGATCGCGCAGCGGCTTGCCGCCCCAGTCATTGTTGATGCTGTCGGTAAAGGCCTGGCCGTAGCCGGTGCTGCCGTGGAAATCGATCGTCACGACCGCATAGCCCTGCGCCGCCATCGCGGCCGGGTTCCAGCGATAGGACCAGCTGTCGCTGAACGAGCCCTGCGGTCCGCCATGGACGAACAGCGCGACCGGCACCCGCGCGCCGTCGGCAAGGTCCGCCGGCCGGAATATCTGGCCGTACACGGTCTCGCCTTCCGCGCCCTCGAAGGAGAAGCTCTCGCGCGCCGGCATGGCGATTTCGGACAGCCGGGCACCGTTGACATTGGTCACCTGGCGCATCGACCCGTCGGCATCGATCCGGAACAGGTCGGACGGCGCGAGCGCCGTCGTCATCGAAACCAGCAGCGAACCGTCCGGCTGCGGCGCGACCGATCCGATGCTGCCGGCATCCGAAATGCGCTCGATCGCTCCTTCGGCTAGCGCGTAGCGGAACACCGGCGTATCGAGCCCGTCCTGCGCCACCAGATAGAGCGACTGGAGATCGGTCGACCAGGCGATGCCGGCGACGCTCCGGTCCCAGTTCTGCGTCAGCGCGCGCGTTTCGCCGGTGATCAGGTCGCGCAGGTGGAGAACCGTCCGGTCGCTTTCATAGCCGGGCCGTTCCATCGCGACATAGGCGAGATAGCGGCCGTCGGGCGACGGGGTCGGCAGCGAATCGAGCGCGGCATTGTCGCCGGTCAGCAGTTCGGGTCCGCTCGAACCGTCGGCGGAGACCCGGTAGATGTCGAGATCGGTCGAGCGCGGCTCGGTCGGCCCGCCCTCGCGGAGCGTGAAGAAGAGCGAAGCGCCGGACGGATGCCAGGCGATTTCCTCGCCGCCGCCGAACGGCCGACTCGGCACGTTGCCGTTCAGCGGCCGCGACACGACCACGCCGTCGCCCGAAATCGCGCCGTCGGCCATCGGGAAAGTCACGAGCCGCGACTGGGTCCCGTCGTTCCAGCTGCCCCAGTGCCGGACGAAAATCTCGTCATAGGAGCGCCCGCTGCCCGCATCGTCCGCGGCTTCCGCGTCGGGGCAGCTGACCGCTTCGCATTCCGGCGCCTCGTCGAACCAGATCGCGATCCGCTCGCCGCCCGGCGCGATGCTGAACCCGGCGATATCGGCCTCGACATCGGTGACCTGCACCGCATCGCCCTCGCCCAGCGGCGCGCGCCAGACCTGGCTCGAACCGCCGGCGTCGGACAGATAGAAGATCGACTGGCCGTCGGCGGAAAAGACCGGCGCGCTCTCGTCGGCATCCGCCGAGGGACGCCACCGCTCGGGCACCGAGCCCGGTTCGCTGAGGTCGAGCAGCCAGAGATCGCCGCGCCGCGCGTCCTCCTCGAGATCGGTCTCGCTTTGCGCATAGACGAGCAGGCCGCCGTCGACCGTCACGCTGCTGCCGCCGAGGCGGTTGAACTGGACGAGGTCTTCAGGCGCCAAGGGGCGCGCGCTGGCAGTTGCGGACAAGGCGGCGATAGCCCCGATCAGGCCATATCGGACGATTGTGTTCATGATCGAGCTTGATAGCGCGCCGACCGGCTTGCGCAAGCCGACTTACCCCCGATGGGCGGCAATCCTGGCGATTTCCCGCGCGACCATCTCCTTGACCATCGCCGGGAGGTTTTCGTCCAGCCATTCCCGGAGCATCGGACGCAGCATCTCGCGCACCAGTCCTTCCAGCGGATGGGCGGAATCGGTGTTGCCGCCCTGGTTCGCCGGATTGGCGATCGCCGAGAGCGCCGCGAGCGCCGCCTGGCTGGCCGCGACCGTATCGTCGGACATGATCGGATCGGCCGCTTCGTCGGCCGGCTCGGGCTGTTCCACCTGTTCGGTCAGTTCGAGCACATCGTCGGACGCGGCCGGTTCGGCGGGCTTGGGACGTTCGCGCCGGGAGCGCGCATCGGGCCCGGAAACGGCGGTTTCGCCGTCTTCCGCGATGATCTTTTTGATGGAAGCGAGAATTTCTTCCATCGTCGGTTCATGGTTAACGTCGCCCATCCGCGCGACATGCCTCAATTTTCGGGATTTGTCACCACGCGTTGGGGATTATCGACCGTGCGTGTCGATTGAGTCACAGGGCGCGGATCGTCGTTCCAGTCGAACCACTGATCGTCGACGCGCTCGTAATTGACGTTCGGGTCGTACAGCGCGCCCCCGTCCAGCCCCAGATCCTGCGCTTCGGCCTTGCCCATGGCGGCCAGCAGGTTGAAGCCCGCGACATAGGCGTTGCGCCGCGCGGTCACCAGATCGACCTGGCTGTTCAGCAGTTCCTGTTCGGCGTTAAGAATGTCCAATATCGTCCTCAAACCGACGGAATTTTCCGCGCGGACGCCTTCCAGCGCGAGCGCATTGGCATCGACCGCCGTTTCGGTCGCGTCGATCACCTGCAAGGTCGCCCGGTAGCGCGAGAAGGCGGCGCGGACATCGGCCACGACGGCGCGCTCGGTGGCGATCACCGTTTCCATCGCCTGCGTGCGTTGCGCCTGGGCCCGGCGAACCTGGGCCGCCGGCCGCCCGCCCTGATAGATGGGCAGGGTCGCGCGGACGCCGACGGTCGCGGTGGTCTCCTCCTGCACGAACTGGTTGCCGAGCGGCCCGCCCAGCGTATCGAGGAAGTTATTGTAATTGCCGCGCGCAAAGGCTTCGAGCGTCGGCAGCCGCGATCCGCGGGCCGCCGCGATGTCGCGGCGCGCCGCCTCGGCGTTGCGCTGGGCCGAAAGCAGGTCCGGATTGTGGACGATCGCGATATCCTCGGCGGCATCCGGCGTCGCAGGCAGTTCGGGCAAGGGCGGCGGCGGCTCGAGTTCCTCGGGCCATTCGCCGACAAGGCGCAGATAATTTTCTTCCGCCGCGGCGAGTTCGGCCTGCGCGGTGTCCAGATTGGCGCGCGCCGTCGAGAGGCGCGCCTCGGCCTGGGCGACGTCGGTGCGGGTGAGATCGCCGATTTCGAAACGGTCGCTGGTCGCCTGCAGGTTCGTGTCGAGGACGCGCACCTGGTTCGAGTTGAGTTCGACGATATTCCGGTTGCTGATCACGTCGAGATAGGCGGCGACGACGTTGGTAAAGAGATTGGCCTCGGTCGAGCGCAGATCGGCCTGCCCCGCCTCGACCCGTTCGCGGGCCGCGCGGATGCGGTTGCGCACCGTGCCGCCCTGGTAGATCGGGAGGGTCACGTCCGCCTGCGCGCCCGTGTTCCGGGCAGGTGCGGTAAAGCTGTTCGCCGAGGTCCGCACATTCTCGTTGTAGAAGCCGGTCACGGAAACCGACGGCCGGCCGTCGGCGAGCGTCAGCGGCACATTCTCGTCATTGGCCCGCTGCCCGGCCCGCGCCGCGTTCAGCGTCGGGTTGGTCTGATAGGCTTCCAGCAGCGCGCCGCGCAACGTTTCGGCCGAAGCCGGCGCCGCCAGCATGAGGGCGGCCGCTGCTGCGGCGCCGGTCAGAAATATGTTCGCTCTGGGCGCCATGCTCACCTTCCTAAAATACGAATTCTGCCGGGCGTTCGAAGCCCGGAAGCGAGGCCGACTGGGCGTCGACAAAGGCCGTCGTCCCGAAGGCGTCGCCCTGCTTGCGGCCATAGACGAGCCGCGTGACGCCCTCCTCGATCATCCCCGCCGCGAGCCGGCCGCCATCGGCAAGCTGGTCGACCAGCGCCGCAGGCAGCGATTCGATCGCGCCGTCGACGACGATCGCGTCATAGGGCGCGCGCCCGGCCCAGCCTTCGGCCAGCGGCCCGCGCGCGCTTTCGACATTGGGATATCCGGCCAGCGCCTTCGCGCCATGCGCCGCCAGCGCGTCTTCCTCTTCGAGCGCAACCACCGATTTCGCCAGTTCGGCGCACAGTGCCGCGGTATATCCGCCCGCCGATCCGACGACGAGCACATGATCTTCTGGCGTGAGCGCGAGTTCCGTCAGCAGGCGCCCGGTCGCCATCGGCAGGTTCATCCGCCGGCCCCCGCCGAGCGGCAGCAGCATCTCGGCATAGGCCAGCGAGGCCTTGTCTTCGGGCACGAATTGCTCGCGCGGCACGGCCGCCATCGCGCGCACGACGCGCGGATCGTCGACCGCGGTCGTCCGCAGCTGGCTTTCCACCATCGCCAGGCGCATCGCTTCGAAATCGTGACTCATGGGCAGTGACCTTGTCGATATCGTGTCGTCGTTCGCCGCTGTCTTATATGAGCAATACAGCTGCGTCAACGCTGCCTTCTATCGGCAATAGCGGGGAAGGCCAAGCGCCCTCTCTCCGGCTTTCGACGAAAGCACGGCGAAGCTTGACAGATTGCCGCGGCTTGCCCATTTGCCCGCCCTTCGAAACGTTTCCGCGGGGCCCGATGGCGGAGTGGTGACGCAGCGGATTGCAAATCCGTGTACGCCGGTTCGATTCCGGCTCGGGCCTCCACTTTCTCGGAAACGCTATTCCGCAGAATTCAGCGCTTTGCGGGCGGCAGCGGGAAGAAGCCGCTGGTGCGGCGGATATAGTCCTCATATTCGGGCTTCGACCGCTTGAGCCGGCGTTCGAGCAGCGCCGCGCCGCTCCATTTGACGAGCAGATAGGTCATCAGCGCCGGGCCGACGATGCTGGCGAGGCCGAGCGTGGTTTCGGCGGCGATCAGATAGAGGCCCCACCAGACGCAGCTGTCGCCGAAATAGTTGGGATGGCGGGTATAGCGCCACAGCCCCCCGTCCATCACGCCGCCCGTCCCCCGCGCCTTGAAGCGCGCGAGCTGCCAGTCGCCGACCGTTTCGAACAGGATGCCGACGATCGCGAGCGCGGCGCCGATCCATCCGATCAGTCCGACCGCGGCCGGTTCGGCCGGGATAGAGCCGAGCTGGATCGGCAGCGACACGATCAGCAGCAGCAGGCCCTGGAGTAGGAACACGTTGCGCAGGCTGAACCAGTGCGGCGAATCGGTGCGCGAGAGCATCGCGACATAGCGTTTGTCCGCGCCCTCCCGCCGCCAGCGGAAGAAAAGATACAGGGCGAGGCGCAGGCCCCAGACCGCCGTCAGGCCGAGGATGAGCAGCCGCCGCTCCTCCGAACCGCCCCCGGTCAGCAGATAGGTGACGACCGCGATGACGACGAAGCTGAAACCCCAGAAGGAATCGATGAAGCTCACATCCTTGATCGCCACGCTGAGCAGCCAGAGCAGCAGCATCAGCGCGAAGATGACGGCGGCGTTGGCCGCGAAGAGCGATAATATGGCGTCCATGGATTGCGTCCCCTTCTTTTCCGGTCCCGCTGGCCGGGCTTCTATTCTCCGGTCATGGAGATGACAGCGGCGCCCGGCGCGTCCGCGTAGAGCGCCTCGATCGCCTCGGGCCGGTTATGCTTGGCCAGCGCCTGGTTGACCGTGCCCTTGTCCGAAATCTCGTGCGCCTCGGCGTTCGGCTGGTCGGCCAGGAAGGCGAAGCGGACGACCCGGCCGCTCGATCCCGATGCGGCCTGGTTATGGGCCGCGAGCCCTTCGCGCACCGCCGCGAGGACGCCATCGTCGCAGAGCAGTTGCTCGAGCGGCGCCTGGGGATCGGCCGCTACAGACCGCAATCCGGCCTCGCTGGGCCAGGCGAGGATGCCGACATAATCGCGATTCTCGCCGCAGACGAGCAGATCGCCGACCAGCGGCGCGAGATGCCTGAGCAGGTCCATCCGCATATTGCCCGCCGACACCCAGGTGCCGGTCGCCAGCTTGAATTCCTCGGCAAGCCTACCGGCAAAGGCGAGGCCCTTTTCCGGCGCGTCTGGATCGTGGAAGCGCGCCGTGTCGCCGATCTTGTAGAAGCCCTCTTCGTCGCGGATGTTGGCGTTCAGCTCGTCCTCGCCGAGATAGCCGGGCGTGACCATCGGTCCCTTCATCCGCAGCTCGTACCGATCGCCGATCGGCACCATCTTGACCGACAGCCCGGGCATCGGCAGCCCGATCCCGACCCGGTCGCTCTCGAAATAGATCGACATCGCGCCCGACGTCGTCTCTGTCGCGCCATAGCCGGTGGTCAGCATGATCCGGTGACCGACCGTATCGACGGCGAGCCGCTGGAGGCGGTCGTACACCGGCTGGGGCAGACCCGCGCCGCCGTACAGGACGAGGCGCAGCTTCCGGAAGAACGTCTCCGCCAGATCGCGATCCCGTTCGAGCGCGTCGACGAGCATCGCATAGCCGGCCGGGACGTTGGTGAAATAGGTGAGCTCGACATCGCGCAGGTTGCGGATCGTCGCGTCGAACAGGCCGGGCACGGGCTTGCCTTCGTCGATATGGAAAGTGCCGCCGAAGATCGCCGCGGCCATCGAGGAGAAGGCACCCGAGACATGGCTCCAGGGAAGCCATTCGAGCAGCACATCGTCCCAGCCCGCCGCCTTGCCGAGCGCCTGCCAGCCCTGGAACAGGTTGGCGACGATCATGCCGTGGGTCTGGATCACCGCCTTCGAGCGGCCCGTCGATCCCGAGGTCAGCATATAGGCGCCGACGGTATCGGCGGTCAGCGCGTCGATCGACGCGGCGACGGCGTCGGTCGGTGCGGTGCCGGTCACGGCGGCATAGTCGGCGCCATCGGCATCGGGTTCGCGGCTGATCACCGGCACGCCCTCGGGCAGCACCGCGCGCAGGGCGGCGACGTGCGCGGCCGTTTCGCCGAACGCCACGGTCGGCTGCACCGTGGCGACGACATGGCGGAGGCGCTGGTAATCGCCCTTCGCGCCGAGCAGCGCATAGGCCTCGCTGACCGGCGTGACCGGGACCCCGGCTCCCATCGACCCGTAGCGGATCACGGCATGCGCGATCGAATTGCCCGACACGATCAGCATCGCGCCGCCGCCGGCGAGATCCCGGTCGATCAGCCATTGCGTCAGGCCGTCGGCCGCGCGCTTCACGTCGCCGAAGGTCGCGGTCCGCCAGTCGCCGCTGTCGGGATCGCGTTCCCGCAGATGCGGTTTGCCGGGCGTGGCCGCCGCCTGGCGCGCCAGGCCGGTCGGCACGTTGGGCACGCCGATCTCGAGCGGCTGCGCGGGCGTCATGACGATCGTGCCGTCGTCGCGCCGCTCGATATCGAGGTCGACCGGCGGGAAATCCACGTGCCTGAACGGCGCGTCAGACACCTGCATATTGATCCTCTTCCCGTTTAGTGAGTATTACTGTGCAACCCTATGCGAGTTGCCGTTTCGGCGCAATGATGTTTAGGGGTCCAGGATAGAACGAGCCGCGACGCGGCCATGAGAGGAATGCCGTGACCGCCAAGATGACGCCCGAAGAGCGCAGCCGCCTGTACCGCGAGCGCGGCTGGTGGCAGGGGATTTCCGTCGATGCGCTGCTGCGCGACGCCGTGGCCGCGCGCGGCGGCGAGGAGGCGCTGATCGATCCGCCGAATCGGCCGGACCTGACCGGCACCGAGCCGGCGCGCCTCACCTTCGCGGACATCGATGCCCGCGTCGACGGCTTCTGCCGGGCCTTCGCCGCACTCGGGCTGAAGCCCGGCGACGTGATCGTCACCCAGCTGCCCAATATCGTCGAGGGCGTGATCGCCTTTCTCGCCTGCGCGCGGTTCGGCACGATATTGAGCCCCGCCGCGATGGCTTATCGCCGCCATGAACTGGGCAAGATCGTCGGCCAGGTCGATCCGCGGCTGATCCTGACCGTCGAGCGCTTTCACGGCTTCGATCATCGCGCCGAGATCGCCGGGATGCTAGACGCCGAGGGGCGCGCCATCCCCGTTCTCGCCCTCGGTTCGGGCGGCGCAGACAGCGACCGGTCGTTCGAATGGCACGAAGCCCGGGCGGGCGGGGCGGAAACGCCGCGCCGCGATGCCGAGGCCTCCGAAATCCTCACCATCTGCTGGACGTCGGGCACCGAGGCGGACCCCAAGGGCGTGCCGCGCCATCACGATCACTGGACGGTCAATGGCGAGGCGATGATCGAGGCGGCCGACCTCCGCTCCGGCGACGCGATCCTCAACCCCTTCCCGCTGATCAATATCGCCGCGATCGGCGGGATGGTGATCCCCTGGCTCATGGTGCAGGGCAAGCTGGTCCAGCACCACCCTTTCGATCTGCCGGTTTTCCTGCGCCAGATGGCCGGAGAAAAGATCAATTACACGGTGGCGCCGCCGGCGATCCTCAACATGCTGCTCAAGCAGGAGCAGCTGCTCGAGACGATCGACCTCTCCAACCTGCGCTGCATGGGCTCGGGCTCCGCGCCGCTCGCCGTCTGGATGGTCGAGGGCTGGCAGGAACGCGGCGTTCCGGTGATGAACGTGTTCGGATCGAACGAGGGCTGCTCGCTCTTCTCGACCCATGCCGAAATGCCCGATCCGCACCTGCGCGCCTCCTATTTCCCGCGCTTCGGCGCGAAGGGCGTCGAGTGGAAGAGCGCCTTTCCCAACAAGATCCGCACCCGGCTCGTCGATCCCGATACCGAGGCAGAAATCACCGAAGCCGGTCAAGCCGGAGAGCTGCGGATCGACGGCGCGATGACCTTCGACGGCTATTGGAAGGCCGAAGAGCTCAACGCCCGCGCGTTCGACGACCAGGGCTATTTCCGCACCGGCGACCTGTTCGAGATCGCGCCGGACGATGCGCGTTTCTACCAGTTCGTCGGCCGCTCGAAGGAAGTGATCATCCGCGGCGGCGTCAACATCTCCCCGGCCGAGCTGGACGGGCTGATCGAGAGCCATCCCAAGGTCCGCGAGGCCGCCTGCGCCGCCTATCCCGACGAGCGGCTCGGCGAGAAGATCTGCGCCATCGTCGCGCTGGCCGACGGCGAGACGCTCGAGCTCGAGGAGCTGACCGCGCATCTCAGGGACGTCGGAATCTCGGTCTACAAGCTGCCCGAAAAGCTGCGGACGGTCGAATCGCTGCCCCGCAATCCGCTCGGCAAGGTGCTGCGCCGGGAGCTTTCCGGCGTCGCGGCCTCGTGAAGGCGGGGCGGCGACAACCGCCGC
This sequence comes from Parasphingopyxis sp., assembly GCF_052168275.1. Classification (GTDB taxonomy): domain Bacteria; phylum Pseudomonadota; class Alphaproteobacteria; order Sphingomonadales; family Sphingomonadaceae; genus Parasphingopyxis. Next base: position 36,118 of record NZ_JBQLZM010000143.1, read on the forward strand.
TTGACAGCCGCGTCCCTTTCGGCCTTTATGGCTTGCATAAATAAACCTACTGGGGAGTGATGCCATGCCTTCGAAGCTCAAGCTGGTCGCCGCCGGAGTCCTGATCGCCGGCCTTGCCGCCTGCCAGCCCGCCGCGAGCGAGGACGCCAATACCGCCACCGAGGAAGGAGCATCGCAAATGGGAGACGAAGCCAAGATCGCCGTCGTGCGCGACATGGTCGACGCCTGGAACACGCGGGACTGGGACCGGGTCGTCAACCTGTTCGCCGAAGACGGGTCGCTGCATTCGATGATGGTCGAACCTATCGTCGGGCGCGAGGCGATCGGCGCCCGGATCGGCCATCTTGGCGAAGGCCTCGAGACGATCACGCTCAACCTGCGCAATATCGGCGTGATCGACGGCACCGTATTCGTCGAACGCGTCGACGAGTTCGTCTATAACGGCCATGAAGGCTCGGTTCCCGTGGTCGGCGTGATCGAGATCGGCGAGGACGGGCTGATCACCGAATGGCGCGAATATTACGACCGCGCCGAACTGCTCGAAGCGATGGGCCTTGCGGAGGATTTCGACCAGGCCGGCCGCGAATAGGTGGCCGCGACGCTGGCCAGCTCGCCGGCTGACGGCCAGACCGGCGACTATCCGAGACCGCTGGTCGCCTGGGCGATCGTCGCCGCGCTCTTCATCGCCTATATCTTCTCGTTCATCGACCGGATGATCATCGGCCTGCTGGTCGAACCGATCAAGGCCGATCTCGGGCTGACCGATACCGAAATCAGCCTGTTGCAGGGGCTGGCCTTCGCGCTGTTCTACACGATCGCCGGCATCCCGATCGGGCGGCTGATCGACCGGGCTGGGCGGATGAAGATCGTCGCCGCCGGGATTACGCTCTGGAGCCTGATGACGGCGGCCTGCGCGTCGGTGACCAGTTTCTGGCAGTTTTTCCTCTACCGGATGGGCGTCGGCGTCGGCGAAGCGACGCTGTCTCCCGCCGCCTATTCGATCATTTCGGACAGTTTTCCGCGCAACCGGCTCGGCCTCGCCATGGGCGTGTACGGGCTCGGCTCGGCGGTCGGCGCCGGCGCCGCCTTCCTGATCGGCGCGGCGGTCATCACGCTGGTCGCCGCGTCGGGCGATATCGACGTGCCGCTGCTCGGACAGCTGCGGGCCTGGCAGGTGGCCTTTCTCGCCGTCGGGCTGCCCGGCGTGCTTGTCGCGCTGCTGTTTCTCGTGCTCCCCGAACCCGCGCGTCTCGATGCGGCGGGCGGCATCCAGACCGAAGCCCAGCCCGCTGTGCCGGTCGGCGAAGTCCTCGCCTTCATGCGCAGCGAGCGCGCCCTGCTGATCAGCCTGTTGCTGGCGGTCGGCTTCGTCAATTTCGCCGTGCTGGCGGCGGTGTCCTGGCTCCCGGCGATGCTGATGCGCGCCTATGGCGTCGAGTTGACGACGGCCGGCTATATGGCGGGCACGGCGCTTATCGTCGGCGGCCTGATCGGCCTGATCGGCGGCGGCTGTCTCACCGACCGGATCGGCGGCGGAACGCCCCCCGGACGCGTGAAGCTGTGCGCGGTCGCGATAGCCATCGGCACGGTCGGCGCGGTCGCCTTCCCGCTCGCACCGAGCCCGCTGCTGGCCTCGGTGCTGTTCGCGCTCTTCTTTACCGCCGCGGCGGTAACGGTCGGCGCGGCGCCGGCCGTCATCCAGCAGACGACCCCCAACCGGATGCGCGCGACGATCTCGGCCGCCTATATCTTCGTCGTCAACATCATCGGCCTGGCCTTCGGCCCGACCGGCGCGGCGGTCGTCGGCGACACCTTCTTCCCGGAAGGCGACGGCATCCGCTACGCGCTGGCGATCGTCTGCCCTCTCGCCTATCTGCTCGCCTTCGCCCTCTTCCTCTGGGCCGTTCGCGCGGTGAACCGCAGCTGGGACCGGATCCAGGTCAAGGGCGGCGCGGGATGAACGCCGAGGTGTTCATCTACGACGCGGTGCGGACGCCGCGCGGCAAGGGCAAGATGGGGGCGCCGCTTTCCGCGCTCGCGCCGCAGGAACTCGTCCGCCAGCTGGTCGACGCGCTGCGCGAGCGCCATGGCGAAGCGGCGATCGCCGGGGCCGAACGCCTGGTGCTGAGCTGCGTCGGGCAGACCGGCGACCAGGGCGGCCATATCGCGATGGTCGGCAAGCTGCATGCGGGCCTTGCCGACGCCACCATCGCGCTGACGATCAACAATTTCTGTTCGGGCGGGCTGAGCGCGGTCGCGCTCGCGGCCGCGACGGTCCGCGCCGGCGATGCCGGACTGGTGCTCGCGGGCGGCGTGGAAATGATGTCGCGCGTCCCCTTTCTCGCGGACCAGGCGCCCTATTATGCCGATCCCGCGCTGTCCGAACAGCTGCGCTACGTCCCGGTCGCGCTGTCGGCCGATTATCTGGCGCACCGGTTCGACGTGACGCGCGAGGAACTCGACGTCGCCACGATCAATTCGCACCGCCGCGCCAGGGCGGCCTGGGACGCCGGGCGCTACGACCGGTCGGTCGTCGCCATGCGCGACGAGGCCGGCAAGGTGCTGCTCGACCCCGACGAGACGATCCGCGACACGATGACGATGGAGGGCCTGGGCGCGCTCCCGCCGGCCTTCGTCGAAACGGGGGCCGCCGGCGTCGACGCGATGATCGACCGCGCGAAACCCGGCACGGGGCCGATCGATCATCGCCATTCAATCGCCAATTGCCCGCCGATCGCGGACGGCGCCGGGCTGGTGCTTGTCGGCTCGGCCGCAGCGGGCACCGCGCTCGGCCTGGCGCCGCTGGCGAAGATCGAGGCCTGTGTCGAGGCCGCGGGCGACCCGATCGACCAGCTGACCTCGGGCGAGGCGGCGATGGACAGGCTGCTCGCGAAGACCGGGCGGACGCTCGCCGATCTCGATCTCGTCGAATATATGGAGGCCTTCGCCGTCGTGCCGTCGCTCTTTTACCGCCGCGCGGACGTCGATCCGGAGATCGTCAACGTGAATGGCGGGCATCTCGCCATGGGCCATCCGATGGGCGCGACCGGCGCGATCCTGACCGCGACCCTCGTCGAGGAGATGGCCCGGCGCGACGCGGCACAGGGCCTTGTCGTCACCCATGGCGGCTCGGGCGTGGGCACCGCCGCGCTGCTGACCCGGGCCTAGCAATATCGGGTTTCGATCCGGTTTCGAGCGACTTGCGAATTGGGACTCGGCAAAGAAGCGCCCGGGATGCTAGGGTCCGCCAATGGGAATGCAGAAGTTGATCCGCACCTGCTCGGTTTGGCGTGCGCTTGAAGTAGTTGGCGATACATCGACCCTGCTGATCCTCGAGGCGAGCTGGCTCGGCGCGCGGCGCTTCGACGACTTCCGGACCCGCAACGGCCTGCTCAAGGCACTGTTAAGCAACCGACTCAAGCGGCTCGTGTCGCTCGGCCTGCTCGAGAAGCGGCTCTATTGCGAAAGCCCGCCTCGCCACGAATATATCATGACCAAGAAGGGCGGCGATCTCTACTGGGTCTCGCTGATGCTGCTGCGCTGGGAAAAGCTCTGGGGCAACCGCGAGGGCAAGATCGAGGTCGAGCTGACCCACAAGACCTGCGGCAACGAGTTCACCCCGACCCCGGTCTGCAACCATTGCCGCGAGGAAATCCACGCCTATGACGTCGACTGGCGCGAGGGCCCGGGGGTCGGCTGGATGACGCCGGTCTACAGCCGCCGCCGCCAGCTGCGCGATCAGGACGCCCAACCCACCTCGCTGCTCGACGAAGCGGCCAAGCTGATGGGCGACCGCTGGGCGAGCCTGATCCTGCGCTCGGTCTTCACCGGCCTCAACCGCTATGACGAGATCCGCGGCGACACGGCGATCGCGACGAACATCCTGTCCGAGCGGCTGTCCTGGCTGATCGAGCGCGGCGTGCTGAAGCAGAAGCAGTACAGCAAGAACCCGCCGCGCTTCGAATATCATCTGACCCGCAAGGGCATGGACTATTATCCCGCGCTGCTCTTCCTCCTCCAATGGGGCGACAAATATTTCGTCTCGCCCGAAGGACCGCCGCTGATCCTGATCCACAAATTGTGCGGCCAGGACCTGAAGCCGGTCGTCGCCTGTTCGGAGTGCAAGGAGGACATCGAGCCGCGCGGCGTCGACTTCATCGTGATCGAACGGGCCGGCGAGACCGAGCGGCGCGAAAAGGTCGGCTGACCCACGGCGAAAAAGCCGTTTCTCCCATCATATCGCTTTCATTATCATACCGACTTGGATAGAGTTGCGGCATGGAGAGTGAAATCGCCAGCGAGACGGGGCCCGTCGTCGTCGTTACCGGCGCCGGCAAAGGGCTCGGTGCCGCTTTTGCAAGGCGCTGGGGAGAACGCGGCGGGCGCGTCGTCGTCAACAATCGCGCGCACCCGGGCGTGCCCTCGACGGCCGAAACCGTGGCGCAGGAGATCCGCGCCGCAGGCGGCCGGGCGGTTGCCGAAACCGGCGATGTGAGCGCCGATGGCGCCGCCGAGGCGATCGTCGGGACGGCGATCGACAGTTTCGGCGGGCTCGACGCGCTGATCCTCAATGCCGGGATCGCCGGGGATGCCGCGCGGTTCGTCGACAGCGATCCGGCGGCCTTTCACGCGGTGATGGCGATCAACTTTCACGCCAATGTCGCGCTGGTGAAGGCCGCCCTGCCCCATCTGCTGGAATCCGCCGCCGGGCGGATCCTGTTCGTCTCGTCGACGGCCGGATTGTACGGCGTCCACGGCCGCGCAGCCTATGCGGCGTCTAAGGGCGCGCTCAACGGCTTCGCCCTGTCGCTCGCCGACGAACTCCGCCGCGCCGCGATCGGCGTGAACATCCTGATGCCCTATGCCGCGACCAACATGACCGGCGGCGTCCTCACGCCGGAACTCGAGCGGCTGATGGCGCCCGATACGGTGGCGGACGCCGCCTGCTGGCTGACATCGCCGGATTGCACGGCGACGGGAGAAATGTGGGTCGCCGGCGCGGGCTTCGCACGGCAGGCGACGGTCCGGGAAGCCGCGACGCTGGCGGCGCATCCGAGCGAAGCGGAGCGGGACGCGCCGGCCCAGTTCCCCGACGGCCAGGCGGCCTTCCAGGATTTCCTCTCGGCCGTGACCGAACGGATGAACGCATCCGAAAAGGCCGAAGCGCTGTGACCTACAGGGTGATCCAATGGGCGACGGGCGCGATGGGCAAGACCTGCCTGCGCGCCATCATCGACCACCCGGATCTCGAACTGGCCGGGCTCTACGTCTATGGCGACAAGAAGGCCGGGCGCGACGCGGGCGACATCGCCTATCGCGACGCAACCGGCGTCATCGCGACGCGCGATATCGACGACATCCTCGCGACCGATGCCGATATCGTGATCCACGCGGCGCGATTGCAGCCGCCCTACGACCATCATGACGGCGACATCCTCCGCCTGCTCGAATCGGGCAAGAATGTCGTCAGCATCAACGGCAACAGCTTTCCCGCCTATTGGCCCGAGGACCGGCGGCGGCGCTTCGAAGACGCCTGCGCCAGGGGCGGCACGAGTTTCGGCGGGGCCGGACTCAATCCCGGTTTCGCGGCCGAACGGCTGCTGGCGACGGCGCTCGAAATGACGCTGGCGCCGCAGAGCGCGACGCTCAGCGAAATCGTCATCACCAGCGAGGTGAAGAGCACCGAATATGTGTTCGACATCCTCGGCTTCGGATCGATGCCCGGCGATGTCGACCCGAACAGCCCGGACTGGGTCCCGGCGCAGACGCTCAACGCCATGTTTTCCGAAACCGTCGCGGCGATGGCCGACCGGCTCGGCGTCGCGCCCGACGCGATCGTCACCGATCACGGGATGCGCCCGGCGCGCGCCGACATGGAAATCGCCGCGGGCACGATCCCCAAGGGCGGCGCCTGCCATTTCGACTGGCGCTGGAAGGCGCTGAAGGACGGCGCGCCCATCGCCACCGTCCACATCATCTGGGCGATGGACAAAAGCTATATCGCCGAAGACGAACCGCTCTGGCGGCTGTCGATCGACGGCACCCCGAGGATCGACCTCGCGATCGAACTCGCGCCGCCCGAACGGCGGGACGGGCGGACATCGGCCGAACAGCTCGGCGTCGCGGCGACGGTGATCAACGCGATCCCGCGCATCGTCGACGCGCCGCCCGGCCTGGTCGCGGCGACCGGCGCTCCGGTCGCGCCGCTCGCCCGGAAAGAACGGACACGCATGGAAGAGGAGGCCTGAGCCCATGAGCGAAAAGATCGACGTGCTCAAATCGGTGATCAAGCATTGGAGCGAACGGCAGGATATCGACGCCGTACTCGAACATCTCTCCGACGATCTGGTCTGGCATTTCTCCGCGGTCACCCAGCCCCCGGTTTACGGCAAGGCCGGCGCGCGGCAGTTTCTCGAGGGGTTCAAGACGCGCGTCAAGAATCCGCGCTGGCGCATCTTCCGCATCGCCGAGACCGAGGACGCGCTGTTCGTCGAGGGCGTCGACGAGTTCGAGACGCCGGACGGCACGACCGTCACCATCCCCTATATGGGAATCCTCGATTTCGACGGCGACCGGATCGTCGGGTGGCGCGACTATTTCGATCGCGGGATCGCCGATGCCGGCGTCGCCGGCAAAGGGCTGCCCGATCATTGCGCCGGTCTCGTCGACCGCACCGCCCTGCCCGGCCTCGGCGCGCCCGAAGAGGCGGCCGCATGAGCGGGCGCGACCCCGAGCTCCAGGCGCTGCTCGACAAGCAGGCGATCCAGGAAGTGCTGACCCGCTACACGCGCGGCGCGGATCGCGGCGACGCCGACCTGATCGAGGCCGCCTATCATCCCGACGCGATCGAGGATCATGGCGGCACCTTCCAGGGCCCGGCGAGCGACTATGTCGCGATGCTGCGCAAGATCCTGCCGACCGCGCCGCGCATGACGCACATGATCACCAATATCCTGATCGAGCTCGACGGCGACCGGGCGCTGTCCGAATGCTACATGCTGACCTTCTCGCGCCGCGAAACCGGCGACGACGGCTTCGACAGCCTGACCATGGCGCGCGCGATCGACCGGTTCGAGAAACGCGACGGAAAATGGGCGATCGCGCATCGCCGGATATCCTGGGAGTGGAATACCGAGTTCGATATCAAGGAAAGCTGGGGCCGCGGAATGATCGCGCCCGATCCGTCGCAGCTCGTGCGCGGCGGCAAGAAGCCCGACGATATCCTGTACGAGATCAGGGAGGAAATGCATGCGGATCGAGGGTAGCGTCGCGATCGTCACCGGCGGCAACCGGGGCATCGGCGAAGGCTTTGTCGAGGAACTGCTCGAACAGGGCGCGTGCAAGGTCTATGTCGGCGCGCGCAACCCGGCGGCCGTGGAGGAGATGGCGGCCTGGCCCGACGACCGGCTGGTCGCCGTCGAACTCGACGTCACCAAACCCGACCAGGTCGCGGCCGCGGCGGAGCAGTGCCAGGACGTCACCATCGTCGTGAACAATGCCGGCGCCTTCCAGATGCAGACCCTGATGGGCGCGCCCGATCTCTCCGACGCGCGCCAGGAGATGGAGACCAATTATTTCGGGATGCTCTCGATGTGCCGCGCCTTCGCGCCGGTGATCGAGAAGAATGGCGGCGGCGCGATCGCCAACGTGCTTTCGGCCGGCGGGATCGTCGCGGTGCCCGGCATGGGCGGCTACAGCCCGTCCAAATTCGCCGGGCGCGCGGCAAGCACCTGCCTGCGCGCCGAACTCGCGCCGCGCGGCATCCATGTCGCCGCGCTGATCGTCGGCTCGGTCGACACGCGCATGGCCGCCCATGTCGATCGCGAAAAATCGCGGCCGCGCGATATCGGCAAGGCCGGATTGCTCGCGATCAAACACGGCATCGACGAACATGATACCGATCCGCATGCGATCGAAGTCCGCGCCTTTCTCGGGCGCGATCCGCACACGCTCGCCCGGTCGATGGCGGCGCCGTTCAACAGGGAAGACAAAGCGCAAGAAGGACCAAGATGATGGAAGCGAAAATCGTCAACCGGATCGAGCCGACGCTCGAGGATCAGGGTCATCCCTATGTCGGCGGCGCCTGGACGCCCAATTACGAGGAATATGACGCGACCGACCTCGAATCGGTCGGCGCGATCCCGACCGACATTTCGGGCGTTTATGTCCGCAACACCGAAAACCCGATCCACACGCCGATCGGCGTCTATCACCCGTTCGACGGCGACGGGATGCTGCACTCGATCCACATCACCGGCGGCAAGGCGAGCTATCACAACCGCTTCGTCCGGACCAAGGGGTTCCATGCCGAGCAGGAAGCCGGCCGCTCGCTCTGGGCGGGTATCGCCGAGCATCCGAGCCGGTCCGAACGGCCGGGCTGGGGCGCCCAGGGATCGCTCAAGGATTCGTCCTCGACCGATGTCGTCATCCATGCCGGCAATGTCGTCTCGACCTTCTACCAGTGCGGCGAACCCTATCTGCTCGATCCGGTAACGCTGGAAGACAGGGGCATCGCGGCCTGGGGGCCGGACGAAGGCATTTCCGCCCACCCCAAGGTCGATCTGAATACCGGCGAGCTGCTGTTCTTCAATTATTCGAAGAAGGCGCCCTACATGCATTACGGCATCGTCGACCGGAACAACGAACTCACCCACTACGTCCCGATCCCGTTGCCCGGGCCGCGCCTCCCGCACGACATGGCCT
>NZ_JBQLZM010000144.1:0-8994 GCF_052168275.1 Parasphingopyxis sp.
CCGTGGCGCAGTTCATGTCGGGCGGCGTGACCGATACGGCCTCGACCAGCAACGAACTTCTGCTGACGATCACCAACGCGCTGGGCCGCGGCGGATCGCTCTATCTGCTGCTCTATGCCGGCATGATCATCTTCTTCTGCTTCTTCTACACCGCGGTGGTCTTCAATCCCGAAGAGACGGCGGACAATCTGAAGCGCTATGGCGGCTTCGTGCCCGGCATCCGTCCGGGCGAGCGGACGGCCGAATATCTCGATTACGTGCTGACGCGCATCACCGTGGTCGGCGCGGCCTATCTGACGCTGATCTGTCTGATACCGGAGTTCCTGTCCACTCAAGCGGGCATCCAGGCCTTCGTGCTCGGGGGGACGAGTCTGCTCATCGTCGTCAATGTGACGATCGACACCGTCAGCCAGATACAAAGCCACTTGCTTGCGCACCAATATGGTGATCTGATCAAGAAGGCCAAATTGAAAGGCGGGGGACAGCGTCGGTGAACATCATTCTGTTGGGCCCGCCTGGTGCGGGTAAAGGCACCCAGGCGTCCAAGCTCGAAGACGAGCGCGGCATGGTCCAACTGTCCACCGGCGATATGCTCCGTGCCGCGGTGGCCACGAAAACCCCGGTCGGTCTCCAGGCCAAGGAAGTTATGGAACGCGGCGATCTCGTGTCCGACGAGATCGTGACCGGCATTCTTTCGGACCGCCTCGACGAGGACGACGTCAAGGGCGGTTTCATCCTGGACGGCTATCCGCGCACCGAAGCCCAGGCCCATTCGCTCGACGCGCTGCTCGCCGAAAAGGGCATGCCGCTCGATCATGTCATCGAACTGGTCGTCGACGAGGACGCGCTGGTCGAACGCATCACCGGCCGGTTCACCTGCGCCAATTGCGGCGAGGGCTATCACGACACGTTCAAGCAGCCCAGGGTCGAGGGCGTCTGCGATGCCTGCGGATCGACGAGCTTCAAGCGCCGTCCGGACGACAATGCCGAGACCGTGCGCACGCGGATGCAGGAATACCGCACCAAGACCGCGCCGATCATCCCGCATTACGAGCCGAAGGGCCTTGTCCGCCGGGTCGACGGCATGGCCGATATCGAAGGCGTGAGCGACGCGATCGCCGCGATTCTCGACCAAGGCTAGATCCCGGTCGACGGGCTGCGGCGGGCGTCCCCTCGCGCCGTTCGCGCCGCCCGGAATTTTTGCTATGCTCACCCGGCTTTTTGAGGGAGGGGCACCGATGGTCCGTCACATTCTGATCGGTACGGCACTGGCCGCGGCCAGTCCGGCGACCGCCGAAGTGGCTTTGTCGGATACCGGGTTCACGACAACCAACAGCGCCGAAGTGGCGGCCGCTCCGGCGGATGTCTGGGCGGCGCTGATCGAACCGGCGCGCTACTGGAACGCCGATCACAGCTGGTCGCTCGATGCGGCCAACATGTCGCTCGAACCGCAGGCCGGAGGCTGTTTTTGCGAAGCGTTGCCGGACGGCGGCTCGGCGGAGCATATGCGCGTCATCATGGTCCAGCCCGATCAGACGCTCCGTCTGTCGGGCGCGCTCGGGCCGCTCCAGGCGGAAGGCTTGGCCGGCACCCTGACCTGGCAGCTCGAACCGGTCGACGGCGGCACCCGCATCACCCAGACCTATGCGCTCGGCGGCCATATGCAGTTCGATCGCGAAACCTTCGCGCCGGTCGTCGATGGCGTCGTCCGCGAACAGCTCGACCGGCTCGTCGCCCTGTTCCCGGGCAACCAAGACTAACTGTTTCGCGAACGCCAATCTGATAGAAGCGTTAGCGCCATGGTCTCGACTCGAAAGAAGGCCGGGCGCCGGGCGCTTTGGCTAGTCAGGGGAGAAGACAATGGCGGTTAGCGATCACGTGGATCTCGAAGGCTTCATGGCGGGCGTCGAGAAGCGCAATCCGGGGCAGACCGAATTCATCCAGGCCGTGCGCGAAGTGGCGCAGGACATTTTCGATTTCATCGAGGACAAGGAAGAATATCACGAGGCGCAGATCCTGCGCCGGATCGCGGAGCCCGACCGGGTCGTCTCCTTCCGCGTCTGCTGGGAGGACGACAATCACTGCATCCGCGTCCAGCGCGGCTGGCGGGTCCAGAACAACAATGCGATCGGCCCGTACAAGGGCGGCATCCGTTTTCACCCGACGGTCACCGAGAGCGTCCTCAAATTTCTCGCCTTCGAACAGACGTTCAAGAATTCGCTGACCGGGCTTCCGATGGGCGGCGGCAAGGGCGGCTCCAACTTCAATCCCAAGGGCAAGTCGGATGCGGAGGTCATGCGCTTCTGCCAGTCCTTCATGACCGAGCTCTACCGCCATATCGGCCCGGACACCGATGTCCCCGCCGGCGATATCGGGGTCGGCGGGCGCGAGATCGGCTATATGTTCGGCCAGTACAAGCGGATCACCAACCGCTGGGAAGGCGTGCTCACCGGCAAGGCGATCGAATATGGCGGGTCGCAGATGCGGCCCGAGGCGACCGGCTATGGCGCGGTGATCTTCCTCCACAACATGCTCAAACATGCCGGGGAGGATATCGAGGGCAAGACGGCGGTGATCTCCGGATCCGGCAATGTCGCGACGCATGCCGCCGAAAAATTCACCCAGCTTGGCGGGAAGGTGCTGACCCTGTCCGACAGCGGCGGGTTCGTCCACGATCCCGACGGCATCGATCAGGACAAGATCGACTGGGTCAAGGAGTTGAAGAACGGACGCCGCGGCCGGATCAGCGAATATGCCGACCATTTCACCAATGCGAGTTTCCATGACGGCAAGCGGCCATGGGACGTGCCGTGCGACGTGGCATTGCCCTGCGCCACGCAGAACGAGCTGAACGGGGACGAGGCCAGGGAACTTGTCGACAATGGCTGCATGGCCGTCGCCGAGGGCGCGAACATGCCGACGACGCTGGACGGCGTGGAGGTGTTCCACAAGGCGCATATCATGTACGCGCCGGGCAAGGCGGCCAATGCCGGTGGCGTTGCCGTGTCGGGCCTCGAGATGAGCCAGAATTCCGAGCGCGTCGCGTGGAACACCGAACGGCTCGGCGACCTCCTGCACGACATCATGACCGATATTCACGCCAAATGCGCCGAATATGGCGGCGGCGAGAATGGCGGCTATGTGAATTACGTGAAGGGCGCGAATATCGCGGGCTTCAAGAAGGTTGCCGATGCCATGCTCGCCTTCGGCGTCGTCTGAGCCGGACGGTGCCCGCCGGCTATTCGGGCACGCCGCTGGCGAAGAAGCTCGGTTTCAACGACGGGATGGCCGTCTGGCAATCGGGGCTGCCGGATGACGTCCGCGCGGCGATCGACGCGCAGGCCGATATCGCCTGGACGTCGGGCGCGATGGACGGGCCGGTCGCGGCGCATATCTTCACGACCGAGCGGGCGGACATGGAGCGGCTGTTGGCGGAGGTGCGGGAACGGATGGCGCAGGACGGCTTCGTCTGGATATCCTGGCCCAAAAAGGCGTCGAAAGTCCCGACCGACATTACCGAGGACGTGGTGCGCGCGGTCGCGCTGCCGATGGGCCTCGTCGACATCAAGGTCTGCGCGGTCGACGATATCTGGTCGGGGCTGAAGCTGGTCATCCGCAAGGAACTGCGCCGCTGAGCGCCCCGCGGACCGCCATTGTAACCGCAGCCGCGCTCCCGGCGAACCCCTTGCTGTACCAACACAATCTGCCAGGGAGGCAGCGATGTTCGAAGCGATCAACGACTGGTTTATCAGCCTCGGCGCCGAATATGGCGTCAATCCGTACATATTCGGCAGCATCTATGTCGGCGCGATCCCCTTCTTTCTGGCGACCGTCGCCTGGATGGTCCGCCGCAAGCGCCGCGGCGAGACGATCGCATTCCAGATCATCATCGCCGGCTTCCTCGCCATGTCGGCCTATATCTACCTGATCGTCGCCGGGCGGAATCTCGCCTGGTGGGTCTATGCGATCATCGCCGCGCTGGTGATCTACAGCGTCTATTCGCTGATCCGGAAGGTGCGCGAACCCGCGCCCGAACCCGGCGGCGACTGAAGATATCGAGCAACGCCCGGCGATCAAAGAGATTGCGCGGACCGGCCAAGGCGCAGTAACGCCGTCCGATGGACGCTGAAAAACCGCGCATCCGCGCCCGGCTGAGGGAGCCTGTCGAAATCGGCTGGTGCGAGCTTGTCGATCTGCCGGACCTGGGGTTGTTCGACATGCACGCGAAGATCGATACCGGCGCGCGCACCTCTTCGCTCCATGCGACGCGGATCAGGCCGTTCGAGCGTGACGGCGAACAATGGGTCCGGTTCCACACGCCGCGCTCGACGGGCCACCGGCCGCAGGACTGCGAAGCGCTGCTGCTCGAAACGCGGCAGATTACCAGTTCGAACGGGAGCAAACAGACGCGCTACGTCATTCAGACGGTTGCCGAATTGGGGCCGCTCCGGTGGCGCGCCCAAATAACGCTTGCCAACCGCGCCACGATGGCGTTTCCGGTTTTGATAGGGCGCCGGGCGCTGAAGCGCGGCTTTCTCGTCAACAGCGGCAAGCGATGGATGCTCGGCAAGCCGCCGAAAGGGGGACAGGGATCATGAAAATCGCCATGCTCGCGCGCAACGCGAATCTCTATTCGCACCAGCGGCTTGTCGAGGCGGCGGAGGAACGCGGGCACGAGATCGATATCCTCAATACGACGCGCTGCACCGTGAACATCGCCAGCCACCGCCCGACGATCAGCTATAACGGCGAGACTATCAGCGGCTATGATGCGGTTATTCCGCGTATCGGCGCCTCGATCACCAATTATGGGCTGGCCGTGCTGCGCCAGTTCGAAATGCAGGGCGTGTGGCCGCTCAACGAGAGCATCGCGATCGGCCGCTCGCGCGACAAGCTGCGTTCGATGCAGATTCTGGCGAAATACGGGCTCGGCCTGCCGCTCACCGCCTATGCCAACGATCCCAAACAGGCCGAGGAAATCATCAAGGCGGTCAACGGCCCGCCGGTCGTCATCAAGCTGCTCGAAGGCACGCAGGGGATCGGCGTCGTCCTCGCCGAAACCATGTCGAGCGCGAAATCGGTGATCGAGGCGTTTCGCGGCGCGAACGTCAATATTCTCGTGCAGGAGTTCATCAAGGAGGCGGGTGGTACGGATATCCGCGCGCTGGTGATCGGCGGCAAAGTCGTCGCGGCGATGAAGCGCACCGGCGCGGCGGACGATTTCCGTTCGAACCTCCATCGCGGCGGTAGCGCCGAGGTCATCAAGATTACCCCCGAAGAACGCTCGACCGCCGTGCGCGCGGCCAAGCGGATGGGGCTCAACGTCTGCGGCGTCGATATGCTGCGCTCCAATCACGGCCCGGTGATCATGGAGGTCAACAGCTCGCCGGGGCTCGAAGGCATAGAGAATGCCACCGGCAAGGACGTTGCGGGGATGGTGATCGAATTTATCGAAAAGAACCAGAAAGCGGGCAACACCAAGACGCGGGGGAAGGGGTAAAGCACGTCGTCATTCTGGACGTGATCCGGAATCCAGGGCTAGGCTGCTTCTATCCGCCGCCTCAGAGCCCAGTCGTCATTGCGAGGAGTGAAACGACGAAGCAATCCAGAGCTGCAAGCGATATCTTCTGCCGCTCTGGATTGCTTCGCTACGCTCGCAATGACGGTGTGCTGACCGGATATGATCCGGCCCTGGATTCCGGGGCAGGCCAGGAATGACGATGCCGGCCTACAGCACCTCGTCCTCGTCGAGCATGACGTCGGACAGTATCGTATCGGTGATTTCGTCCACGCGATCGGCGACCGTGTCGAACCGCTTGACCTCGGCGACATGGATCAGCGCATCCCCCTGGTTGACGATGGGGAGCGTGGCATGGCCGATGATGATCCCGTCGATCGGGCTGCGGACGATCTCCTCCTCGTCGCCGGTCGGATCGCCGACCTTGGCCAGCGCCTGTCCTTCGGACACGATCGCCCCGGCATGGGCGGTGAGGATGCAGACGCCGCCGCGCGGCGCGCGCACCCAGGTGCTGCGGCTCGAGCGGGCCGGCATCGGCATCGGCTTTTCGAGCCGTTTCGAATGGATCATCCCCATCGCGCACATCACCCGCATGATGCCGTTCACCCCCGTCCGGATCGAGAAATCGTCGAAGCGGAGGCCTTCGCCGGCTTCGTAGAGCAGCATCTCGACCCCGGCTTCGAGCGCGACCTTGCGCAGCGATTTTTCGCGCAGCGCGGTGGTGATGACGGCCGGCGCGCCGAACGCGAAGGCCAGCTCCTCCGCCTTGGGGCAATCCGGGCTGATCCGGATTTGCGGCAGGTTCATCCGGTGGGTCGCGGCCGAATGCAGGTCGATCCCGAAATCGGCCCGTTCGATGATCTCCGTGCGGAACAGATAGGCGAGCTGCGAGGCGAGCGATCCGGCCGCCGATCCCGGAAAGGAGCGGTTGAGATCGCGGCGGTCCGGCAGGTAGCGGCTGTTGCCGACGAAACCGTAGACATTGACGATGGGGACGCAGAGCAGCGTGCCGGACAGCGTCTTGGGCGAGATTTTCGTCAACAGCCGCCGGACGATCTCCACGCCGGTGATCTCGTTGCCATGGATCGCGGCGCTGACGAACAGCACCGGCCCCGGCCTGGCGCCGTGGACGATCCGGACCGGCAGGCTGACCTCGTTGCCGGACGAGACCTTGCTGATCGGCAAATCGAACGCGCTCCGGCTTCCGGCCCGCACGCTGCCGCCGGCGAAAGGGAAGGGAGGCGGGCGCCTTGCGGGTTGCGCGGGCGGGGGGTGTTCGGTCATGTTCGGTCCTCTGCGGATAACCGTCTAGCGGCCAACGCGAAAACCCGCCAGCATGCTTGACACAACGGGCCGAAATTCCTATTTCACCTCTACTCCGAAGACACCGGTCTACCCGGCGGCGCGATTCGTGCGTCCGTCGGGTTCGTTCGTTTTCGGTTCATGAAGCTTTGAGATGGGCGGCGCGCCATGCCGCCTGTGGAGCAGGAGACACTACACGTGGCACGTATCGCTGGGGTCAATATTCCGACCCATAAGCGCGTCGAAATCGCGCTCACCTATATCCATGGCATTGGCCCGACCACGGCCAGGAAGCTGACGGAACGGCTCGGCATTCCCGCCGAGCGCCGCGTCCAGGACCTGACCGACGCCGAAGTCGTGCAGATCCGCGAGGCGATTGACAATGATCATACCGTCGAGGGCGATCTTCGCCGCGAAACGGCGATGAACGTCAAGCGCCTGATGGACCTCGCCTGCTATCGCGGGCTGCGCCATCGCAAGGGCCTGCCGGTCCGCGGCCAGCGCACGCATACCAATGCGCGCACCCGCAAGGGCAAGGCCAAGCCGATCGCCGGCAAGAAGAAGTAGCGAGTGCTTTGCGCGCCGATCGATCGGCCGCGCGAACCGCTTTTCCAGGATATCTAGGTAGGAATTGAAACCATGGCACGCGAACCGCAACGGGTTAAGCGACGTCAACGCAAGAACATCACGTCGGGCGTCGCCCATGTGAATGCGACGTTCAACAATACGCTGATCACGATCACCGACGCGCAGGGCAATGCCATCAGCTGGTCGTCGGCCGGCATGATGGGCTTCAAGGGCAGCCGCAAATCGACCCCCTATGCCGCCCAGGTGGCCGCCGAAGACGCCGGCAAGAAGGCGCAGGAACACGGCGTCCGCACGCTGGAAGTCGAAGTGAAGGGTCCGGGTTCGGGCCGCGAATCGGCTCTCCGCGCGCTGCAGGCGGTCGGTTTCACGATCACCTCGATCCGCGACGTGACCTCGATCCCGCATAACGGCGTCCGGCCGGCCAAGCGCCGCCGCGTCTGATTGCGCAAAGGGAGGCGGCGGGCTCCGCTTCCCGAACAAGAATTGTTTTACAGGCAGAGGCCAGCCCCGCCTCCGCCGCACCGCCAAGGGGAATACCGTGTCCGTTAACATGAAAAACTGGCAAGAACTCAAGAAGCCCAATGGTCTGGAAAAGAAAGTTGGCGGCGACGCCGCGCGCAAGGCGACCTTCGTCGCCGAACCGCTCGAGCGCGGTTTCGGCCTGACGCTCGGCAACGCGCTGCGCCGTACCCTTCTCTCGTCGCTGCAGGGCGCCGCGATCACGTCGATCAAGATCGAGAATGTGCTGCACGAATTCTCGTCGCTGGCCGGCGTGCGGGAAGACGTCACCGATATCGTCCTCAACATCAAGCAGGTCGCGATCGCGATGGAATCGGAAGGCACGAAGCGCCTTCAGCTCTCCGCCACCGGCCCCGCCGACGTGAAGGCCGGCGACATCACGACCTCGGGCGATATCGAAATCCGCAACCCGGATCAGCTGATCTGCCATCTCGACGAGGGCGCGACGCTGAACATGGAGCTCACCGCCAGCACCGGCAAAGGCTATGTGCCGGCCGCGCAGAATCGCCCGGCCGACGCGCCGATCGGGCTTATCCCGGTCGACAGCCTCTTTTCGCCGGTCCAGCAGGTCGCTTACAAGGTCGAGAATACGCGTGTCGGGCAGGAGCTCGATTACGACAAGCTCACCCTGACCATCGAGACCGACGGCACCGTGGCACCGGAAGACGCTCTGGCTTACGCGGCCCGCATCCTGCAGGACCAGCTCCAGCTCTTCGTCCATTTCGACGAGGAACTGCCGGCCCCGACGCAGACGATCGGCGAACCGGCCGCGTCCGGCATGCTCGGCGGCGCGGCCGCCGAAGGCGACACCAACCAGCTCAACCGCTATCTTCTCAAGAAGGTCGACGAGCTGGAGCTTTCGGTGCGCTCGGCCAACTGTCTCAAGAACGACAACATCATCTATATCGGCGATCTGGTCCAGAAGACCGAGGCCGAGATGCTGCGGACGCCGAATTTCGGCCGCAAGTCCTTGAACGAGATCAAGGAAGTTCTCGCCACGATGGGCCTCCGGCTCGGCATGGACATCCCCGGCTGGCCGCCCGAGAATATCGAGGAAATGGCCAAGA
>NZ_JBQLZM010000145.1:0-3201 GCF_052168275.1 Parasphingopyxis sp.
GTTGATCGGCGTTGCCGGCGGTTTGGCGGTGCTGGTGCTCAGTTGGCTGCTGATCGTGCGGCCGATCGATCTGATGCGCGAATCGGCGAAAGCGCGGCACGACGCCGCGGTGATTGCGCTGGGCCGTATTGATGCGCGGCTGGAGGCCATAGAGGCGGTCCTGGCCAACCCCCGGGCGCCGGTTTCGGGACGGATCGGCGATGTCGTGATGGCCGAGGCGGTCCGCGTCGGTTTCAACACGGCGCAGACCGAACCCGCCGGGACGGACGGGGTGCGCGTGATCATCGGCGCCGCCCGCGCCCAGACCTTCTTCGCCTGGGTCGCCGATCTCGAAACGCGGCTGGGGCTCGATATCGACGCGCTGACCGTGCGGCCCAATGCCGACGAGACGCTGTCGGCCGACGTGACGTTTCGCCGGGGAGGACAGGGCTGATGCGGATCGCGCTTCCGATGGGCCGGACGCTCTTCTTCGTCTGCATCTTTCTGCTGGCGATGCTCGTGCTGATCCCGTTGCGGTTCGGCATGGACTGGCTCGGTCTGGACGAGCGCGGCGTCGCCGCGCGGGAGGCGCAGGGCAGCGTCTGGAACGGTCGGCTGGTCGAGGCGCAGTTCGGCGATGCGGCGGTGGGCGATGTCGATGCCGGACTCGGTTTCTTTCCGCTGCTGATCGGGCGGGCGCGGGTCGCGATGGCGCGGAGCGGGACGGACGTCGGCGAGTTCGGCGATTTTCGCGGGGCGATGAGCGTGTCGGGCGGCGAGTTCGGGCTCGACGACATGCAGGCGTCGCTGCCGGTTGCGCTGCTGTTCGCTCCGCTGCCGATGACGGCGCTCGAGCTGGAGGATGTGACCGTTCATTTCGACAACGGCCTGTGTTCGCAGGCCGAAGGGCTGGTCCGCGCGAGGATCGCGGGCGATCTGGGCGGCGTGGCGCTGCCCGATACCGTCATGGGCAATGCGCAGTGCGACGAGGGCGCCTTGCTGCTGCCGCTGATCAGTCAGAGCGGGATGGAGCAGCTCGATATCCGGATCGGCGCGACCGGCGCCTATACGGCCGAGTTTCGCGTGGCGGCAGTCGACGACAATGCCCGCGAGCGGCTGACCCTTGCCGGGTTCGCGCCCGGGCCCAATGGCTATGCGCTGACGATTCAGGGCGCGTTCTGAGCGAAAGCGGCGACCATCGCTGCGGCGATCGACAATGCGATTTCGGCCGGGCCGACGCTGCCGATATCGAGACCCGCCGGACCGTCGATCCGCGCCAGCGCCTCATCGGCAAATCCCGCCGCGCGCAGCCGCTCGAGCCGCGCCGCATGGCTTTTCCGTGAGCCAAGCGCGGCAATGTAGCCGGCCGGCGAGTCCAGGGCGGCGGCCAGCGCGGGATCGTCGATCTTGGGATCGTGGCTGAGTACGACGATGGCGGTATGCGCGTTGGGCTCATGCGCCATAATCGCTTCGTCGGGCCAGCGCGCATCGCGTTCGCAATCGGGGAAGCGGTCGGCGGTCAGGAACGCCCCGCGCGGATCGATGACGATCGGGGCGATATCGATCTCCGCCGCGATCCGGGCGAGCGATTGCGCGATCTGCACCGCGCCGACGATCAGCAGCTTGCGCTGCGGCTCGTAGCGGTTGATCGACAGCGTATCGGTGTCCGGTCCGGCCGGCCGCGTGATGCCGGTTTCGAGATCCGTTGCCGTCGAAAGCGTTTCGCCATTGCGCCGGGCCGTGTCGATCCGGGCAAACAGCTCCGGCGGAAAACCGCTCGGCCCGACGGGCTGGACCAGGATCTCGATTTCGCCGCCGCAGGGAAGGCCGGCTCGCCAGGCGGTTGTATCCTCCACCCCGAAGCGCAGCCGGCGGAATCGGCCATCGGCGATGACCTCGGCCGCGGCATGGAGAATCTCGCCCTCGACGCATCCGCCCGATACCGAACCCTCGAAACGCCCGTCCTCGTGGATCAGCATATGGCTGCCCGCGGGGCGGGGCGCCGAACCCCAGGTGCGGATGACCGTCGCTACGGCAAGGCGGGCTTCGCGCCATTCCCGTTGCCGCGCGACGATCCGGTTGATTTCGCCCTTCATGCGCCCTCCTTGCGCCGCGAATGCAGGAAAGCGCAAGCGCCGGTTGCGCGGCCGCGCGCAGCTGTGCCAGAGTTGACGTAAAGGAGAGCCAGATGACCGATCGCGTGACCATCGCCATCGACGACAAGGGCGTCGCCGATGTGCGTCTCAACCGGCCCGACAAGATGAATGCGCTCGATCCGGCGATGTTCGACGGGATCATCGGCGCCATCGAACGGCTCGAAGGCGAAGCGGGTGTGCGGGCGGTCGTGCTGTCCGGCGAGGGCCGGGCCTTTTGCGCCGGGCTCGACATGGCAAGCTTTGCCGGCATGGCCCAGAAAAACGCGGACAATGACGATGGCGACGAGCCGAAGTCGGACGGGCTGATGGCGCGAACCTATGGCGATGCCAACAAGTTCCAGCAGGTGGCCTGGGGCTGGCATACGCTGCCGGTTCCGGTCATTGCGTCGGTGCACGGCGTCGCGTTCGGCGGTGGGTTCCAGATCGCGTGCGGTGCCGATATCCGGATCACCGCGCCAGATACCCGCCATGCCATCATGGAAATGAAATGGGGCCTGGTGCCCGATATGGCCGGTATCCCGATCGTCCGGAACCTGGCGCGAGACGATGTGGTGCGCGAGCTTTGCTACACCGCGCGGATCTTCGACGGCGCCGAAGCGCTGGAATATGGTTTCGCCACGCGGCTGTCGAACGATCCGCACGCCGATGCGATGGAACTCGCGCACGAAATCGCCGGCAAGAGCCCGGATGCGGTGCGCGCCAACAAGCGGCTGCTCAACATGTCGCGGGACCAGCACGCGGCGGAAATCCTGCTCGAGGAATCGCGCGAACAGGCGGGCGTGATCGGCCGGCCCAACCAGATCGAGGCGGTGATGGCCGGCATGGCCAAGCGCCCCGGCAACTTCAAGGACGTCGCATAGATGAAAGCCGCGACCCTGAAAAAGCCCGGCGGGCTCGACAATATCGTCATCGCCGATCGCGATCGGCCCGAGGCCGGACCGGGCGAGATCCTCGTGAAGGTCGGCGCGAATTCGCTCAACTATCATGACTATGTCGTCGCGCTGGGCGGCATCCCGACCGCCGATGGCCGGATCCTGATGTCGGACGGCGCGGGAGAGGTCGTCGC